>CAZEGY010000543.1:0-2036 GCA_964511815.1 uncultured Rhodovulum sp. | reverse complement strand
CGGTGTTGAGGCCGGTCTGGCCGCCCATGGTGGGCAGGAGCGCGTCGGGGCGCTCCTTCTCGATGATCTTAGCGACGACCTCGGGGGTGATCGGCTCGATGTAGGTGGCGTCGGCGAGCTGCGGGTCGGTCATGATCGTCGCGGGGTTGGAATTGACGAGGACGACGCGGTAGCCCTCCTCGCGCAGCGCCTTGCAGGCCTGGGCGCCGGAGTAGTCGAACTCGCAGGCCTGGCCGATGACGATGGGCCCCGCGCCGATGATCATGATCGAGCGGATGTCGGTGCGCTTGGGCATGGGCGGGCCTTCGTCGGATTTCTGTCGGCCGGGGCCGGAGGGGGATTCCTCAGGGTCGGCAAATTGGCGTGGTTATAGAGGGCGTCGGTCGCGGCGCAAGCGGTTAAGCTCGGCCGGGTCAGGCGAGCCTGAGGCTCGCGGCGCCGGCGACGATGAGGGCGGCGGCGGCGAGGCGGGCGGGGGTGAGGCGCTCGCCGAGGACGAGGGCGGCGATGGCCATGCCGAAGAGGATCGAGGTCTCGCGGAGCGCGGCGACGAGGGCGACGGGGGCGTGGGCCATCGCCCAGAGCGCGAGCCCGTAGGAGCCGAGGTTGCCGAGGCCGCCGACGAGGGCGAGGCGCCAGCCGCGGGCGGCGGCAGTGAGGAAGGCGCGGCGGCGGGCGAGGAGCGCCCAGGCGACGAGAGGCAGGGCGTTGAGCAGGAAGAGCCAGGTCGCGTAGGCGACGGGGGCGCCGGAGCGGCGGACGCCGACGCCGTCGATGAGCGTATAGGTGGCGATGACCGCGGCGTTCATGAGGGCGAGGAGGGTGCCCTTGCGCGACGGCTCGGCGGTCGCGGCGAAGGTCAGCGCGAAGACCCCGGTGGAGATGAGGGCGACGCCCGTCCACCCAAGGGCGGCGAGGCGCTCGCCGAGGAAGGCGGCGCCGAAGACGGCGACGAGGGCCGGGGCGAGGCCGCGCATCAGCGGGTAGGCGCGGCTCATGTCGGTGGCGGCGTAGGCGCCGGCGACGAGCGCGAGATAGAGGAGCTGCACCACCGCCGAGGCGAGGAGGAACGGCCGGCTCGCCGGGGCCGGGAGCGGCAGGAAGGGCACGAGGGCGAGGGCGACGAGGCCCGAGGCGGCGACGACGAGCACCGTCGTCATCAGCTTGTCGCTGCCGCCCTTCACGATGGCGTTCCAGGTGGCGTGGAGGGCGGCGCCGAGGAGCACGGCGAGAAAGACGGTCGGGGCCATGAACGGTCCGGGGGGCGGAAACGGCCCTCCCTACGCCCAAGTCGGGACCGCGGCCAGCGCGATCGCGCCGAACCCGAGCCCGGGCTTGAAATCGGCGCCACGGACGCTTCCATGTCGGGTGTGTGGCGAGGATGGACGGATGGTCGAGGGCATTGGCGCTGAACGCACGGGCCGGGAGGCGCGCCTCGTGGCCGAGTTCGCCGTGGTCTTCCTCGGGCTGCCGCTCCTGATGGCCCTCCGCGTCCCGCCGGACTGGCTCTGGCCGGTGATGCTCGGGCTGACGGCGGCGGCGGCGGTGCTGCTGACGCTGACGCCGGGCTTCCGCTGGCGGGCGCTCGCGGCCCCACGGGTCGACTGGCGCATGGTGGGCGCGCTCGCGGTCGTCACCGCGGTGACCTGCGCGCTCCTCGTCTGGTGGCTGGTGCCCGGGCGGTTCCTCGCGCTGCCGCGGCGGTCGCCGGAGATGTGGCTGACGATCATGGCGCTCTACCCGTTCCTGTCGGCGCTGCCGCAGGAGCTGATCTTCCGGGCGCTGTTCTTCGGGCGCTATCGCGGGCTCTTCGCCAGCGAGCGGCAGGCGGTCGTCGTCAACGCCCTCGTCTTCGGGCTCGCGCACCTGATGTTCTGGAACTGGGTGGCGGTGGCGCTCTGCGTCGCGGGGGGCGCGATCTTCGCGGTCGGCTACCTGCGGCACGGGTTCCTGCAGGCGGTCCTGCTGCACGCGGTCTGCGGCGGGATCGTGTTCACGACCGGGCTCGGGACGTTCTTCTATCACGGCGCCGTCGG
>CAZEGY010000542.1:0-2039 GCA_964511815.1 uncultured Rhodovulum sp. | reverse complement strand
CCACGGTCTTCGGCAAGCCCCGCCACCCCCGCATCGACCAGTTCCTCGAGACCTACCTCGACCGGGGGGCGGCGACGCTGCTCTGACGCCTCAGCGGGTGGTGCAGGCGAAGGTGTCGCCGTCGCGACCGCACCAGAGCGCCTTGCCGGGCACGTAGTTGGCGAGGCCGACCCAGTCGAAGCGCTCGGGCAGCCCTGCGGGCAGGTCGGCGCGCGTCCAGGCCTCGGCCGCGGCGAGATCGCCGGCGCCGTCGTGCTCGACCTGCGACGGGTAGGGGAAGGCCGGCCGGCTCGCCGTCACCGCGCCGTCGGCGTCGGTGAACTCGACGACGACGCGGTCCGGGCGCACCCCGTCCTCCGCCCACGCCATCATCGGCGTCAGGAAGTCGGTCTGCGCCGTCCGCGGCCCGCCGCCGCAATGGTAGACACCGGGCAGGCCGTAGAAGGTGACGAACTCGTCCGCCCTCTCCGCGCCCATCGTCTCGCGCACCGCGGTATAGTAGTTGAGCGCGATGTAGGGCGAGACGCCGGAATCGGCCCAGCCCGTCCAGACGATGAGCTTGCCGCCGCGCGCGGCGAAGGCCGAGAGGTCGGGGTTGGTCGGGTCGTAGAGGCCGGAGAGTTCGTGCAGGCGGTCGAAGGTCGCCCGGTCGAAGGCCATGTTGGCGTAGGTGATCCCGGTCGGTGCGTCGAAGCTCGCGAGGTAGTTCGGGAAGTCGTAGGACCAGGCGCCATCGCCGAGGGTGAGGTGGCTCATCTCGGTGACGCCCTCGCTCGGGACCATGGTCTTGATCCAGGCGAGTTCCGAGCCCTTCGGCATCGCCCGCGCGGCGAGATGGGCGCCGGTCTCGTCGACCGGCCCCTCCCAGAGCTTCTCGACCACCGCGGCCTGCTCCTCGGTCAGGCAGTCGGCGGTCTCCGCGCCGGTGCAGACGAGCGCCTTCGCCTCGAAATCGCAGGCGCGCGGATCCTGCACGAGCCCGCCGGCGTCGCCGCATGCCGCGCTCACCGCAGCGGCGAGCGCGGGGATCTTGTCGGCGGTGAGGATCGGGCCGCCGTCGGCCGCGGTGTTGGTGCGGATGCCCCACGCGTGGTAGACGGTATTCGTCGTCACCTCGTCGATCGTCGGCGCGCCGATGACGACGGCATCGTAGTCGTCGGGGAAGCGCTGGACTTCCTGGAGGCCCTCGCGGCCGCCGTCCGAGCAGCCGACGTAGTAGTTCTTCGCCGCCGGCTGGCCGTAGTACGCCTCGATCAACTCCTTGGCGATCAAGGTCGTCTTGTGCATCCCGGCATAGGCGAAGTCGACGACGGCCTCGGGATTGCCGAGCGCCCAGAGCCCGTCGGAATACCACTCGGCACTGCGGGTGTGGCCGAGATCGGTCGAGGCGGTGACGAAGGCGCCGCTCGCGAGCGGCGCGCAGCCGGCGGTCGCGCGTTTCTGGTTGGAGGCGGGGTCGGCGTCGACGCCGCCGCAGTAGCCGCCGCAGCCGAGCATCAGGAAGCGCTGGGTCCAGCCCTCGACCGGCATCCGCACCTCGAAGTTGACGTCCGAGGCGACGTAGCCGCGGACGACGCAGGTCGGGCCCTTGCCCTCGACGTCGACGACCTCGGCGCCGTGGAGACGCGCGGGAGCCCCGTCGATGCCGGTGAAGTCGCGGTCGAGGAGGGCCGTGCATTCAGCCGCGGGAGCGACCGCGGGCAGGTCCGCTGCCTGTGCGGGCGCGCCCCCAGCCGCGAGCGGCGGCAGGACGATGGCGACGGCGGAAAGCGGCATCCGCAGGGAGCGGAGCGGGGCGCGAAGCATGGGCGAGTCTCCTCGGGGGGTTCTTCAACGAGTTGTCCGCAGCGGGTTTTGATCGGCGGACGACCAACGCTTCGGCCAATTTCCCGGCCGGTCAATGACCAAAGGTTTCGGAGGCGTAACATGATGTTAATCCGCGGGCGCCGCCCCCCGGGCAGGCTACCGCGGCACGAGGTCCTCCAGATCCGGCCGCAGCACGACGCTCTCCTGCTCGTTCGGGTCGGTCCGGGCGATCA
>CAZEGY010000541.1:0-2055 GCA_964511815.1 uncultured Rhodovulum sp. | reverse complement strand
CTCGTCGCCTCGCGGAGGCGGGGCATGCCGTGGACGTCTTCCCCTCGGTCGCCGACGCCGGGGCGGCTTGGACCTTGGCCGTCTACGACCTGGCCATCATCGACGTGATGCTGGAGGACGGCGACGGTCGCACACTGGTCAAGACGATCCGGGCCGCAGGGCTGACGACGCCGACGCTCATGTTGACCGCGCGTGACGAGATCGGAGATCGCGTGGCCGGCCTGGACGCGGGGGCCGACGACTACCTGGTCAAGCCCTTCGCGACAGATGAACTCCTGGCGCGGTTGCGGGCCCTGGGCCGGCGCACCGGCGACCCGGCCGCGCCCGAGTTCCGGATCGGCAACCTGACCTACACGCCCCGGACCATGACCCTCATCGTCGGAGATCGGCCGGTGCGGCTGACGGCCCAGGAGCACGCCGCCCTGGACCGGCTGCTGCGCGCCGGCGACCGGATCACGCCGAAGCGCCGAATGGGCGAGCACCTCTACGCCTTCCATCACGACTGGTCGGACAACGCGGTCGAGACGTTGATCCATCGACTGCGCAAGAAGCTCTCCGGCGCGGGCGCGACCGTCGAACTGAAGGCGCTGCGCGGCCTCGGCTACCTGCTGGTCGAGGTCCCGGAGTGAGCCGGCCGTATCGCCTCGACGTCAGGCTTGCGGCCATCGTCACCGCGATGTCGGCCTTGACCTTGTTCGCGGCCGGGACCGTCCTGACGCTGGAGTTCACGGGCGAGCAGTTCGCGATCGAGGAGCGCGGGTTGTCCTCGCAGGTCGAGGACTGGGCCGCCCTGGTCCGACGCGAGGCCGACGGCTCCGTCGTCTTTGAACGACCTGTGGAGACGACGCAAGATCTGGACCCGCCCTACACCGGTCTCCTGACGGGCGCGCGACCCGTCTATGGGTACGCGGTCGTCGATGCGGACGGTCGCGTTCTCGATCGCTCGGCGGCCAAGGCCCCGGCCGGACGGCCCGGCCCCAGGACCTCGACGCCCGTGTTGTCGAGCGGGCCGGCGCTGGACGGTTCCGGCCCCCTGCTCATCGGCGAGCTCTACGCACCGGAGGCCGGCGTCTGGCTGCGGGTGGCGCGCGCGCGGTCGGACGTGGACGCCTTGGCCAACACCTTCTTCGCCCAGCTCCTGGTGGAGATGGGCTGGGCCGCCTTGTTGCTGTTGGTGGTGACGACCGTCACGGCCGTGGCGATCGTCCGCGTCAGCCTCCTCGGCCTGCGTCGGGTGGCCGCCCAGGCGGAACGGATCACGTTCGAGAACCTCCGCCATGAGCGCCTCGGCGGCGAGGCGGCGCCGGCGGAGGTCCAGCCCCTCATCGCGGCCGTCAACAAGGCCCTCGACAGCATCCAGGCGGGGGCCAGCGCCCAACGCGACTTCTCCATCCACGCCGCCCATGAGATGCGGACGCCCTTGGCTGATCTCCGCCTGCGGCTGGAGGGGCTGCCCTCGGGCGCGGACCGGACCGCGGCGATACGCGACGTCGACGCGATGGCGCGCCTGTTCGAGCAACTCCTGCACATCGCCCGTCTCGATGGCGGCGTCGCGTTGCACCTCGAGCCGCTCGACCTGTCGGAGGCCGTCGCGCAGGTGTTGCAGGAGGCCGCGCCGCGTCTCGTGTCGGAGGGTTGGCCGGTCGAGGCGGACGGTCTGGACACGCCGGTCCCCGTCATCGGCGATCCGACCTTGATCGCGCTCGTCTTGCGCAACCTGCTTGAGAACGTCCGCAAGCACACCCCGACCGGAACGCAGGTGATGGTCCGGGTCGGCGACGACGGCGCCGTCTCCTTCGAGGACACGGGCCACGGACCGCCGCCTCGCTTCCGCGGACGCGACTTCGCCCGGTTCGCGCGTGGCTCGGACGACGTGCGAGCCGGCAGCGGTCTTGGCCTGTCGATCTGCGAGACGGCGATGCGTCGCATGGGCGGGACCTTCCGACTGGACCGCTCCGGAGACGGATGCCGGTTCGTGATGACCTTCCGGAAGGCGACGCCTGATCGAGACGCCTCTTAGAAGCGTCTCACCAGGCTGATCGAGAGGTTCCTGGG
>CAZEGY010000540.1:0-2060 GCA_964511815.1 uncultured Rhodovulum sp. | reverse complement strand
AGGGGGCGAGGCCCGCTACAGGTACCCGAGCGTCCGCCCGCAGAAGAGCGCGCCGATCCACACCGCGAGCGAGAACCCTCCCGCCAGCCGCTGGCGCCGGCGCGGCGCCGTGGCGAGGGCGCGTCCCCAGGCGAGCGCATGGACGAGGCCGGCGGCGACGAGCGCCATCTTGACGGCGAAGAGCGGCTGGCCGGCGTAGTCGCGGGCCTGGACGGCGAAGAGCAGCGCCCCCGCGGCGACCGCGAGCAGCGCGCCCGCCGCCGCGACCGGGCGGAGCAGCCGGAGCACCGAGGCGAGCGGCATGTCGGCGCGCCAGGCGCCGATCAGGCGGAGGTCCATCGGGACGATCGCCCCGACGAGAAGCGCGACGCCGAGCACGTGGAGGGCGTTGACCGCGGGATAGGTCCAGCGCGACCGCCGCAGCAGCGTCGCGAGATCGCTCGCCTCGATCGCGCGGGCGAGCTCCTCCACCCGGCTCAGCCGCGGTCGGGATAGAGGTCGTAGAGCTTGCCGGCGATGATCACCCGCTCGGCCTTCATCACCCGGGCATCGGGATCGCGGGAGCGATGGCCCTCGAGCGTCGCCTCGGTGCCGGGGGCGAGCAGCGCCTCGGTCAGCCCGGCGCGCTCGTTGCGCCACGGCTGGCCGATCTCGGCGACCCAGAGCCCGTCCGCCGCCTCGACCTCGAGCTCGCCGTGGGGATTGCCGAGGCGGGCGCCGCGGATCACCCCGGTCAGGCTGAACTCCTCGTCCTCCGCCCACGCCCAGCCGTGGTGCGCGGCGGCGCGTCCGGCGACCGCCGCGAGGCACAGCCCGGCGACGACCTCGCGTCTGCGTGGCATCGGCTCCTCCCCGGTTCCGCGATCCGGGAGAGGGTAGCACACCGGCGGGGAGCACGGGTCATATCGCCGTGATCCGCCGGCGGCCGGGCCCCGCCCGGAAGGGCGGGACCCGGGGGGCTCACTCCGCGGCGAGCGCCGCCGGCTGCGGCGCGAGGTCGAAGCGGTCGGCGTTCATCACCT
The DNA here is from genome assembly GCA_964511815.1 of uncultured Rhodovulum sp. Classification (GTDB taxonomy): domain Bacteria; phylum Pseudomonadota; class Alphaproteobacteria; order Rhodobacterales; family Rhodobacteraceae; genus Amaricoccus. The sequence goes on along the minus strand of CAZEGY010000540.1, from coordinate 1,038 downwards.
TGTTCCACGCCGCGACGAAGTCGGCGAGGAACTTTCCCTTCGCGTCGTCCTGGGCGTAGACCTCGGCGAGGGCGCGGAGATGGGCGTTCGAGCCGAAGACGAGATCGACACGGGTCGCGGTCCACTTCGGCTCGCCGGTCACCCGGTCGCTGCCCTCGTAGATCCCGGACGCGCCCGCGGACGGCTTCCACTTCGTGCCCATGTCGAGCAGGTTCACGAAGAAGTCCTGGGTCAGCGTGCCCGGGCGGTCGGTGAAGACGCCGTGGGGCGCGCCGTCGGCGTTGGCGCCGAGGACACGGAGGCCGCCGACGAGCGCGGTCATCTCCGGCGCGGTCAGGGTCAGGAGCTGGGCGCGGTCGACGAGGTGCTCCTCGGGCGTCGCGCCGAGGGGACCGGCCTGCCAGTTGCGGAAGGCGTCGGCGACGGGCTCCATCACCTCGAAGGCGGCGATGTCGGTCTCTTCCTGGGTCGCGTCGGTGCGGCCCGGGGCGAAGGGCACCGCCACCGGCGTCCCGGCCTCGGCCGCCGCCGCCTCGATCGCCGCGGCGCCGCCGAGGACGATGAGATCGGCGAGCGAGACCTTCTTGCCGCCGGTCTGCCCCCCGTCCTGCGCCGCGTCGAACTCCGCCTTGATGCGCTCGAGGGTGTCGAGCACCTTGGCGAGCTGCGCCGGCTGGTTCACCGCCCAGTGCTTCTGCGGCAGCAGGCGCACCCGCGCGCCGTTGGCGCCGCCGCGCTTGTCGGAGCCGCGGAAGGACGCGGCCGAGGCCCACGCCGCGCCGACGAGCTCGGCGGTGGTCAGGCCGGACGCGAGGATCGTCCGCTTCAGCGCCGCGATGTCGGCGTCGTCGACGAGCGGGTGATCGACGTCCGGAACCGGGTCCTGCCAGGTCAGCACCTCGGCGGGCACCTCGGGGCCGAGGTAGCGCGAGCGCGGGCCCATGTCGCGGTGGGTGAGCTTGAACCAGGCGCGGGCGAAGGCATCGGCGAAGGCGACCGGGTCCTCGAAGAAGCGCCGCGAGATCTTCTCGTAGGCCG
>CAZEGY010000539.1:0-2062 GCA_964511815.1 uncultured Rhodovulum sp. | reverse complement strand
GCCGCCCGCGCGAAGGCGGCATCGGCGAGCGCCGCCGGCACCGGCATCAGCCGGGCCTCCCGCGTCCAGAGGACCGCGACCTCGATCGCCCGGCCCGGCCAGATCGGCGCGAGCGCCGCGCGATAGGCGCCGAGCTGGCGGAGGATGCCCTCGGGGACGTCCTCCGGCCGGGCCGGCACGGCGCGGTTGCTCTTGAAGTCGACCGCCAGCACGCGCCCCTCCTCGACCACCAGCCGGTCGATGCGCCCGAGGATGCGGCCGCCCGGCACCGGAGCGGTGACGTCGACCTCGGCGAGGCTCGTCGGCCCGAAGAGGGCGGCGAGCTTCGGCGCGTCGAGGACCGCCGCCGCCTCGGCGAGGAGCGCGTCGGCATCGGGGGCGCCGGGGAGGAGGCGCGCCGCGAGCGCTTCGCGCCGGTCGGCCGGGGTGGCGTGCAGGTGCTCGAGCAGGAGGTGGATCGCGGTGCCCCGGTCGCGCGCCGCCCCGGGGTCGCCCTCGGCGGTGCCCGGCGCGATGGCGGCCATCTCGCCGCCGAGCGTCGACGGCGAGATGACGGGCGGCGGCTCCGCCGGGCGCCCGGCCGGTCCCGTCGCCCAGGCCGGGAGCGCGCGGGCGGACCGCTCGCCCCCGGTCGTGGTCGCGGCGGCCTCGCTCCAGTTGTGCGAGAGGCGGAGCGCCTCGCCGTCGCCATCCGCCACGGCCTCGGCGCCGAGCTCGCGGAGCGCCGCGTCGACGAGGCCGTGCCAGCTCTCGCCCTTCGTCGCCGGGCCGGCGCCGCAGACCACGAGCCACTGCTTGGCGCGGGTGAGGGCGACGTAGAGGAGCCGCCGGTTCTCCTCGCGGAGGAGCCGCCGGCGCGCAGTGTCCGCCGCTGCGACCGCCGGCGCCGCCTCGCCGCTCCGCCCGCGCCAGACCGGCGGCCCGTCGGGCAGGCGCACCATCAGCGGCTGGCCGCCCTCCTGGCGGACGGCGGTGTCGGGGAGGAAGACGATCGGCGCCTCGAGCCCCTTGGCGCCGTGAACGGTCATCACCCGCACCTGGTCGACGCCGGCGTCGCTCCGCCGCTTCACCGCCACCTCGCCCTGGTCGATCCAGTCGAGGAAGCCGGTGAGCGACGGCGCCTCGACCTGCTCGTAGGCGAGGGCCTGGTCGAGGAGCGCGTCGATGCCGTCCTCGGCCTCGGTCCCGAGCCGGGCGACGAGCCGCCTGCGGCCGCCGTGGCGGATCAGCATCCGCTCGATGAGCTCGAACGGCCGCAGGAAGTCGGCCTGCGCCAGCACGTCGTCGAGGAGCGCCCGCGCCGCGACGACGTCCTCGGGCCAGCGGTCGGCGGCGCGGAAGGCGTCCCAGAGCGTGCCCTCGCGCCCGTGGGCGAGGTCGAAGAGCGCGCGCTCGGAAACGCCGCCGAGCGGGCTCCTGAGGAAGGCGGCGAGCGAGAGGTCGTCGCGCCGGGTCGCGGCGAAGCGCAGCGCGGCGAGGAGGTCGCGCACCGCGAGCTCGCCGCCGATGCGGAGAAGGTCGGCGCCGGCGACCGGCACCTGCGCGCGCTTCAGGGCGCGGATCACCGCCGCGAAGACCGGGCCGCGGCGCTGGACGAGGATGAGCACGTCCCCGGCGCGGACCGGCCGCGGCGGGGACGCGCCGGGCAGCTCCTGCCCGCGGGCGAGCCAGTCCGCGATCGTCCCGGCGATGCGCGCCGCGAGCCGCTCGACCGGATCGTCGGGGACGCCGGTGTCGGGGAAGACGTCCCACGGCGGCTCGTCCTCGCGGTCGGGCTTCGGCAGGAACGGCCAGAGCTCGACCCGCCCCGGCATGTCGGGGGCGTTCGGGTGGTGGGCGATGCGCCCGGCGAGGCCCTCGCCCGCCGGTCCGGCGAAGACCGCGTCGACGAGGTCGAGGACCGGCTTCGCCGAGCGGAAGGAGTGGAGGAGCTCGCACTGCTCGAGCGTCCGGCCGATCTCGGAGAGGACGCGGCCGTAGTGGGCGCTCTTGTCGCCGAACTCGCGGGGGTCGGCGCCCTGGAAGCTGTAGATCGACTGCTTCTCGTCGCCGACGACGAAGA
>CAZEGY010000538.1:0-2083 GCA_964511815.1 uncultured Rhodovulum sp. | reverse complement strand
CCCGCCGCCGACGCACCCGCCGCCGACGCGCCGGCCGCGGAGGCGCCGGCCGAGGGCGCGGCGCCGGCCGAGGGGGCTGCCGGCGCGCCGGCGACGCCGCAGCAGCCGCAGGTGATGGAGATCGTCAAGGACACCTTCGGCGACTGGCAGGTGCGCTGCGCCCCCGAGGGCGACGAGTGCTTCATGTACCAGCTCGCCCTCGACGGCGAGGAGAACCCGGTCGCCGAGGTCAGCATCCTGAAGCTGCCCGAGGCGGAAGAGGCCGACGCCGGCGTGACCGTCGTCACCCCGCTCGGGACGCTGCTGACCAACGGCCTCCTCCTCCAGATCGACGCCGGCGAGACCCGGCAGTATCCGTTCGCCTGGTGCAGCCAGGTCGGCTGCTTCGCGCGCTTCGGGCTCGCCAGGACCTCGATCGACGCGATGAGGCGCGGCAAGGCCGGCAAGATCAGCCTGGTCTCGGTCGGCGCGCCGCAGACGCCGGTGGTGCTGGCCCTGTCGCTGACCGGCTTCACCGACGCGTGGAACTCGCTCGCCGTGCCGCCGAACCCGCCGGGGGCGGTCGCGGTGCCGGCTCCGGCCGCCCCGGCGCCGGCGCCGGCACGGCCGGCGCCGCTGCCGGATCTCCAGCCGCGCAACTGACGCGGGGCGCGCGCGCGCGCCGGCAGGCGGAGCATTTTCTTTTCGAGGGGGGCCGGGCGCCAGCGTCCGGCCCTTCGGCTTTTTCGGGCGGCGATGTCACGTTGCGGCGGCCCGGCGCGTCATGGTGTCGTCAACCAGCGAAAGGACCGACGACGATGACCCGGAAGGTTGCCCCGAAGTTCGACGTGCTCGCCAGCGCCCCTGCCCTGACCGACGTGTGGCTCGCCCTCTCGGCGAAGGTCAACGCCAGCCTCGAGCCGACGCTCGTCGAGCTCGTGAAGATCCGCGCCTCGCAGATCAACGGCTGCGCCAACTGCATCAACATGCACACCGTCGAGGCGCGGGCCAAGGGCGAGACCGAGCAGCGGCTCTACCTGTTGTCGGCGTGGCGCGACGCGCCGTGCTATAGCGACCGCGAGCGGGCCGCCCTCGCCTGGACCGAGGCGCTGACCCGGCTCAGCGAGGGCCACACCCACGCGGCGGTCTACGACGACCTCGCGGCGCACTTCAGCGAGGAGGAGCGGGTGAAGCTGACGCTCGTCGTCAACGTCATCACCGGCTGGAACCGGCTGGTGACCGGCTTCGGCATGTGGTTCGACACCTCGGCGCGGAAGGCGGCGTGACCGGGGGCGGCGCCGGCGACCCGGCCGCGGTCTTCGATCCGCTGCGGCCGCGGCTGGTGCGCGTCGCCTACCGCATGCTCGGCTCGGTCGCCGACGCCGAGGACGTGGTGCAGGAGGCCTTCATCCGCTGGATGGGGGCCGACCGCGCCGCGGTGCGGGTGCCGGAGGCGTTCCTGCGGCGGACGGTGACCCGGCTCTGCCTCGACGCGCTCCGCGCGGCACGGCGGCGGCGCGAGGTCTACGTCGGCCCGTGGCTGCCCGAGCCCGTGGTCGAGGAGGAGGCGGTCGAGGACGTGACCCTGCCGCTGATGCTGGCGCTCGAGCGGCTGTCGCCGCTCGAGCGCGCGGCGTTCCTGCTCCACGACGTCTTCGGGGTCGGCTTCGGCGAGGTCGCCGAGACCCTCGGGCGCGGCGAGGCCGCCTGCCGCCAGCTCGCGGCGCGGGCGCGGGCGCACGTGCGCGAGGAGCGGCCGCGGTTCCGGGTGGAGAAGACCCGCGGGCTGGCGCTCGCCGCGGCGTTCTTCGCCGCCTCGCGCGAGGGCGACATGGGCCGGCTCGGGGCGATGCTCGCCGAGGACGTGAGCTTCCACGCCGACGGCGGCGGCAAGCGGCCGGCGGTGGGGCAGCCGGTGCTCGGGATCGAGGCGGTGATGCGGCTCTTCGCCTCGCTGGCGGGGTTCTTCCGCAAGCGGCCGTCGGAGCTGGTGCGGGTCGCGTTCGTCAACGGGCTGCCGGGGTTCGTCAGCCGGGAGGCCGACGGGGAGTTGCAGACGACGGCGCTCGAGGTCGCCGACGGCAGGGTCGTCGCGGTCTACGTG
>CAZEGY010000537.1:0-2092 GCA_964511815.1 uncultured Rhodovulum sp. | reverse complement strand
CGCCGGGCGCTCACGAAAGGGGCGAATCCTGTAACAATCGGTAATGGTGTTGACGAAAGCCTGCTCACGAACTGAAACAATTCGCAACATTCGCGTGATGCCCGGGGCCGGGCGGTGCCGGCCCCGGGGGCGTTCGGGTGCGTCCGGCGTCAGCCGTCGAGCTCGAGGACGACGAGGCGGGCGCCGGCGGCGTGGGCGTTGGTGGTGAGCGCCACCCGCTTGCCGTCGGGCGAGAGCGCGGCGCCGAAGAACTGCGCGTCGACGGTGTCGTTCGGCAGCTCGACGATGCCGTCCTCGCTGGCGCTCGGGTCGAGCTGGCCGGTGGCGTCGAGGACGAAGGCGGCGGGGATGCCGCCGAAGCGGCCGACCTGCAGGATGCGGTCGCCGGGGAGCGTCAGCGCCTGGCGGCCGCGGTCCTCGGCGGTCGGGCGGCCGGTGCCCTCGCTCTGGATCGCCTGGCGGCCGTCCTGGCCCCAGGCGGTGTCGAGGCCGGTGCCGGCGACCTTGAAGGTGACGACGTCCTGCGCCTCGGTGGTCTTGAAGCCGTAGCTCGAGGCCACGCCCTCGCCGGTCGCCGCGCCGTAGCCGGTGGTGACGTAGCTGCCGTCCGAGAGCTTCGCGGCGGCATAGCACTCGGCGAAGCCGCCGTCGTCGACGAAGGGGTTGAAGATCGCGACGCCCGGGGTCGCGGTCAGCCCGACGGCCTCGCCGGAGGAGGCCGGCTCGATGAAGCCGCCGAAGCCCTCGTCGAGGGTGCCGTCGGGGTTGAGGCGGATCAGGATGACGTGGTTGCGCAAGGCGTCGCCGAGGTTGGTGTAGCCGGCGCTGACGATGGAGCCGTCCGCCTCGACGGTGGCGCGCCGGCCGCCGTCGGCGAAGGTCTGGGCGGAGTGGTAGCTGAACGGCGCGCCGCCGTTGAAGGCCGGGTCCGGGCTGCCGTCGGCGGCGAGGAGCCGGGCGACGTAGCGGTCGTTGTCGGCGCGGCCGCTGTCCTTCGGGGCGGCGCCGAAGCCGGCGACGACGAGCTTCTCCTCGCCGCCCGAGGCGTCGACCTTGAGATCCCAGGCGGTGTCCTGGGGCGGGTTCTCGACGCCGGGGAAGGCGTCGTTGTCGGCGTTCGGCCAGCCGAACACCACCTCGAGGACGCCGCCGTCGCCCCAGTCGGCCTTCGGCGCGCCGCCGGCGTCGAGGCGCAGCAGGTAGACGGAGACGCCGCCGTCCTCGTCGTTGGCGTTGACCGCGGCGACGACGCCGCCGTCGGCGAGCGCCGCGACGGCGAGCGACTGCTCGACCCGGCCGGGGGCGACGTCGACCTCGACGAAGCCGTCCTCGCCGAAGCCCGTGTCCGGCGTCCCGTCGGCGTTGAAGCGGCCGACGACGGTCGAGGTCTCGGCCTCGAGGTCGCCGCGGTGGCCGGAGACGTAGATCGTGCCGTCGGCGGCGTAGGTCACGCCGCGCAGGTCGTTGGCCGCCTCGGTGACGGTGTCGGCGACGGGCTTGAGGTCCTGGGCGAGCGCCGGGGCGGCGGCGGCGAGGCCGAGCGCGGTGGTCGTGAGCAGGAATCGCTTGAGCATGGTCGTCCCCCTCTGGGTGTGGCAGAAAGTCGGACGCTGGCTGGGCGGGTGCCTGGCTCGCGGAGGCTCGTTCAGATCCCCGGCACGACGACGAGGACGCCGAGCCGGTTGCCGGCCCGGCGCAGGTCGCGCCCGAGGTCGGTCAGCGCGCGGACCGCGGCCTCGCCCGCGGCGCGTTCCGGGCTGCCGGCGGGCGGGGCGAGGAAGCGGGAATAGGGGTCGTCGAGCGCGGCGAGCGCCGCCGCCGCGCGGTCGAAGGCGGCGTCGACCTCGGCGGCGAGCGCCGGGTCGGCCGCGGCGACGAGGTCGCCGAAGCCGGCGTCGTCGTAGACGGCGCGGGCGCCCTCGAAGGCGAAGCGGTTGTCCGCCGCCGAGGTGTCGCTGAACGGCGACTGCTGGAAGTCCTCGTTCGCCGGGAAGAGCCCGGCGCCGATGCGGCGCAGCGGGATCTCGTAGCCGAGGAGCACGGTCATGCCGTTGAAGGCGCGGCCGATGGCGTTGCGCTGGTCCATCGCCTC
>CAZEGY010000536.1:0-2093 GCA_964511815.1 uncultured Rhodovulum sp. | reverse complement strand
GAGGAGGGCAGGGGGGAGCTCCCCGCGTCCCGCGTCGTCCTCGCCGCCGGCGGCAACGCCAGCACGCGCCTCCTCCTCCTCGAGCAGGAGCGCGACCCGATCCTCTTCGGCGGCGCCGGCGGCCCGCTCGGGCGCTTCTACATGGGCCATCTCTCCGGCCAGATCGCCGATGTCGTCTTCGAGAACCGCGCCCTCCACGACGCCCTCGACTACCACGTCGACGCCCACGGCTCCTACGTCCGGCGCCGCCTCGTCCCATCCGAGGCCACGCAGGGCGAGGAGCGCCTCGCCAACGTCGCCTTCTGGCCGGTGGTGCCGCCGATCGCCGACGCCGCGCACCGCTCGGGGCCCTTGTCCGCGGTCTTCCTCGCGCTCTCGCTGGCGCCGCTCGGGCGGCGGCTGATCGCCGAGCCGGTGCGGCTGAAGCACGTCGGCGCGCCGCCCTACCGGCGCGCGGCGCATCTCGGCAACGTCGTGCGCGACCTGCCGCGCACGCTCGGCTTCGCGCCCGCCTTCCTCTGGAAGAACCGGGTCGCGAAGATGCGGCTGCCCGGCTTCTTCCTCCAGAATCGCGCCCGGCGCTACGGGCTCGAGTACCATGCCGAGCAGTTGCCGGACCCGGACAGCCGGCTGACGCTCGGGGAGGCGCGCGACCGGCTCGGCCAGCGTCGGCTGAGGATCGACCTGCGCTTCGGCGAGGCCGACGCCGCCTCGGTCGTCCGGGCGCATGCGGCGCTCGAAGCGTGGCTGGCCCGCAACCGTCTGGCGAGGCTCGAGTTCTACCAGCCGGATCCCGAGGCTCGGGCCGCGGCGGTGCTTGAGAACGCCAGGGATGGCGCGCACCAGGTCGGAACGATCCGCATGGCCGCGGAACCGGGGCGGGGGGTGGTCGACGGCCGCTGCCGGGTCTTCGGCACCCCCGGCCTCCACGTGGTCTCGACCGCGGTGCTGCCGACCTCGGGCCAGGCCAACCCGACGCTCACCGCCGTGCAACTCGGCCTGCGCCTCGCCGACGACATGGCCGCCGGGCGTGGGGGGAGATGGGTGTGACAGGCATCGGCAAGGGGAGACAGCCATGCGACGGGTGACACTGGGGACGACCGGCATCGAGACCTCCTGCCTCGGCTTCGGCTGCGCCTCGCTCGGCTCGCGCGTGGGCGAGGCCCCCGGGCTCCGCGCCCTCGCCGCCGCCCATGACGCCGGCGTCGGCTGGTTCGACCTCGCCCCCCTCTACGGCGCCGGCCGCGCCGAGGAGATCGCCGGCCGCTTCCTCCGGGGCCGCGCCCGCGACAGCGTCCAGCTCTGCAGCAAGGTCGGCCTCGCGCCCGGCGTCCGCCCCCACGGCCTCAAGGCGGCGCTGATGCCGCTCGCCCGCGCCGCCGTCCAGGCCGTTCCGCGCTTGCGCGCCGTCCTCCGCCGCGGCGGCGCCCAGCCGGCCGAGGCGCTGCCGCTGACCCCTGAGCTCCTCACCGGCACCATCGAGGAGAGCCTCCGCCGCCTCGGCACCGACCACCTCGACCTCTACGCCCTCCACGGCGTCGCCGCCGCGGCCCTGACCGACGAGGTCGTCCGCACCCTCGAGGACATCCGCGCCGCCGGCAAGGCACGGGCGGTGGCGGTGGCGAGCGACGAAGGCGCCGGGCGCGCCGCGATCCGCATCGGCTCCCCCTTCGGGGTGGTGCAGGCGGCGGCCCCCGCGCCGGGCGCGGCCGACACGCTCCTGCCGGCGGCGGGCGCCGCGGGCTTCGGCGTCATCCTGCACTCGGTCTTCGGCATCGAGGGCAGCCTCGCGGCGCTCGAGGCCCGCGCCGCCGCCGACGAGGCCTTCCGGGCGGCGGTGACCGGCGGGGCAGGGGACCTCCCCCGCGCGCTGGCCCGGCGGCTGCTCGAACGGGCCTTCGCGCGCAACCCGGCCGGCGTGGTGCTCGTCTCGATGTTCTCCGAGGCGAGCCGCGCCCGGAACCTCGCCGTCGCCGAGGCGCCGCTGCCCGCGGACGCCGACCTCCTCGACCGCCTGGCGCCTCAGGCGGTGGCGGAGGGATAGCCCTGCAGCCACTCGGCCCGCGCCCGCCAGACGTCGCCCCACATGGCCG
>CAZEGY010000535.1:0-2097 GCA_964511815.1 uncultured Rhodovulum sp. | reverse complement strand
ACCCCTACCAGACCCCGGTCGCGGTCAACTACGACACCGGCAACTACGACGCGACGATGGACAAGCTCGTCGAGATCGCCGACCTCGCCGGCTTCGCCGGGCGGCGCGCGGAGAGCGAGGCCAGGGGCAAGCTCCGGGGCCTGGGCATCTCCGCCTACATCGAGGCCTGCGGCATCGCGCCGTCGAACCTCGTCGGCCAGCTCGGCGCCCGCGCCGGCCTCTACGAGAGCGCGACGGTGCGGGTGAACCCGACCGGCGGCATCACCGTCTTCACCGGCAGCCACAGCCACGGCCAGGGCCACGAGACCACCTTCCCGCAGGTGGTGTCCTCGATGCTCGGCATCGACGAGGGCCAGATCGACATCGTCCACGGCGACACCGGCAAGATCCCCTTCGGCATGGGCACCTACGGCTCGCGCTCGCTCGCGGTCGGCGGCTCGGCGATCGTCAGGGCGACCGAGAAGATCATCGCCAAGGCCAGGAAGATCGCCGCCCACCTGATGGAGGCCTCCGACGCCGACGTCGAGCTCAAGGACGGCCGCTTCGCCGTCGCCGGCACCGACAAGTCGGTGGCGTGGACGGACGTAACCCTCGCCGCCTACGTCCCCCACAACTACCCGCTGACCGACCTCGAGCCCGGGCTGGAGGAGACGGCCTTCTACGACCCGTCGAATTTCACCTACCCCGCCGGCTGCTACGCCTGCGAGGTCGAGGTCGACCCCGAGACCGGGCTCGTCGAGGTCAAGTCCTTCGCCGCGGCCGACGACTTCGGCAACATCGTCAACCCGATGATCGTCGACGGCCAGGTCCACGGCGGGCTCGCCCAGGGCATCGGCCAGGCGCTGTGCGAGGCCTGCGCCTACGACGAGAACGGCCAGCTCCAGACCGGCTCCTACATGGACTACGCCATGCCGCGCGCCGGCGACGTGCCGAGCTTCGTCGTCGACAACTCGACGGTGACGCCGTGCACCCACAACCCGCTCGGGGTGAAGGGCTGCGGCGAGGCCGGCGCCATCGGCTCGCCGCCCGCGCTCGTCAACGCCGTCCTCGACGCGCTCAACACCGGCGGCCTCGCGGTCGCCCACATCGACATGCCGCTCTCGCCGGCCCGGGTCTGGGCCGCGATGCAGGCGGCGAAGTAACGGGAGGCCCGCGCCATGTACGCTTTCGATTTCGTCCGTCCCGCGACCGTCGAGGAGGCCCTCGCCGCCCTCGCCACCGAGGACGCCCAGGCCCTCGGCGGCGGCCAGACCCTGATCCCGACCCTGAAGCAGCGCCTCGCCGCCCCCTCGGTGCTGGTCAGCCTCGGCGGCATCGCCAGCATGAAGGGCGTCGCCATGAAGGACGGCGAGCTCGCGATCGGCGGCGGCACCACCCACGCCGCCGTCGCCCGCGAGGCCGCGGCCCACTACCCGGCCCTCGCCTCGCTCGCCGGGCGCATCGGCGACCCGTCGGTCCGCAACCGCGGCACCATTGGCGGCAGCATCGCCAACGACGACCCCTCGGCCTGCTACCCGGCCGGGGCGCTGGCCTCGGGCGCGACCATCGTCACCGACCGCCGCGAGATCGCCGCGGACGACTTCTTCCAGGGCATGTTCACCACCGCTCTCGAAGCCCCGGAGCTCGTAACCGAGGTCCGTTTCCCGATCCCCGAGAAGGCCCGCTACGAGAAGTTCATCCAGCGCGCCTCGCGCTTCCCGCTCGTCGCCGTCTTCGTCGCGAAGTTCGGCGACGGCGTGCGGGTCGCCGTGACCGGCGCCTCGGAGAGCGGCGTCTTCCGCTGGACCGAGGCCGAGGAGGCGCTGTCCGCGGACTTCCGCGCCGAGGCGGTCAAGGGCCTGAAGCCCGCCGCCGACGGCATGATCGGCGACCTCCACGGCACGCCCGAGTACCGCGCCCACCTCGTCGGCGTCGTCACCGCCCGGGCCGTCGCCGCGGCCTGATCGGCCCGCCGGGGCGGCTCCCCGCCGCCCCGCACCCCTCATTCCCGACGCTTTTCTGGACGGTGTGTTCGTGTACGCAAGTCATGCGTTTGTCGGCTGAACGGCTCGTTTCGAGACACCGTTAACCACTGTGGACAACTGGTTAAGCCACACG
>CAZEGY010000534.1:0-2111 GCA_964511815.1 uncultured Rhodovulum sp. | reverse complement strand
CGAGCTCGGCCAGGACCAGCGCCTCGACGCCGCGGCCGAGCACCCGGCAGCTCATTAAGAGCGTGTCGATCACTAGCGCGCTGCCCTGCCGCGCCGCCAGCGCCACCGCGATCAGCCCGTGGTCGGCGAACTTGTCGGAAAGCCGCACCCAGAACCCCTCCGCCCCCGGCGCGGCCAGGAACGCCTCGAGCTCGGCCCGGTTGCGCCGCCGCGTCGTCAGGTTGAACTGGTTGGTCTTGTTGACGAGCTGCACCACGCGGGCGACGTTGACCTCGTCCACCGGGCCGATCTTCGCCACCATGTTGAGGCTCGCCTGGTACTCCTCAAGGCTTCCCGAGGTCACCCTGACCGCTTCGGCCCGGGCCCGGGCCCGGTACTGCTCGGCGCGCAGGCGGTCGGCGTCGGTGAAGCCGGCGGGCTCGAGGTAGGGATAGGCCTCGAGCGCGGCGCGGAAGCCCGAGGGCTCTTCCGGCAGCACCGGCACGTCGACCTCCGGCAGCGCTCGGCGCACCTCGGCGCGCTCGTAGGGATTGTCGTCGAGGAAGGCGAGGCTCGAGAGCCCGAGGCCAAGCTCGGCGGCGATCCCGGCGATGCTCTCAGACTTCGGCCCCCAGCCCGCGGCGAAGGCGGCGATGTCGTCGAGCTTCAGCAGCATTTCCGGGTGCTCGATGAACGGCCGCCGCGCCACCTCCGGGTCGTTCTTCGAGGCAACGGCGAGCACGATGCCGCGCCCCGTGAGCTCCTTCAGCGCCGCCTGGAAGTCGAGATAGGCCTCGCCCTCGGCCCCCTGCCCCAGCACGATGCCGCCGACCCCGTCGTCGCCGACCACGCCGCCCCAGAGGGTGTTGTCGAGGTCGAGCACCAGCGCGCGGCGCGACAGTCCGAGCCGCGCGGCGATGACCGCGGCGGTGTGGCGGGCGAGCTCCGGCAGCGCCGCCGGGCCGTAGGGGATCTTCGCCATGTACCAGCCGCGCGGGTCGAACCACGCCGCCTCCCCAGCCCGGGCGGCGAGGCGGGCGACGTCGACGAAGCCGACGTCCGCCGCAGCCGCCCGGGCGGCGAGGCCGGCGTCCAGCGCCGCGGTCATGCTGCGCCGCGCCCCCGGCACCCCGGCGCCGTAGTGGCCGAGCGGGTCGCCGCCGGGGGTGGCGAAGCCGAGCTGCACGATGACCGGCTGGGCTGTCCGGCGCACCGCCTCCCAGACCCCGCTCCAGCGCTCGAGTTCGGCGGCGACATCTTCGGCGGGGGCGTCGCTGAAGGCGCGAAAGCCGAGCGCCCGGTGGTCGGGGACCAGCACCAGCACCTCGGGGGCGGCGGCGAGAAGGCCCGAGTCCGGGTCGAGGGTAGCGTTGAAGTACTGGCCGAAGTCCGGCTGGTCGATGGTGAGCGCGATGCCGTGCCGGGCGGCGGCGAGCCGCAGCAGCGGCGCGAAGGTGCTGGTGGTCCAGGTGCCGACGAGCCCGGCACGCAGCCGGTAGCGCACCCCGGGCCAGCTCGTGTCCGGGCAGCGGGCGAGGAGCGCGCCGGCCGCCGCCCAGGTTCCGAAGCCGGCACCGCCGTCGACGATGCCGAAGAGCCGGCCGGCGGCCTCGCCGGGCCGGCCGGCCTCGAGATGGGCGCGGGCGCGCTTCAGCATGAGCTCCGGGCGCGGGCGCTCGACGAGCTCCGCCGCGGCGTCGAAGGCCTCGGCGGCGGCCTCGAAGCGGCGGGCGGCGAGGTGCGCCGACCCGGCGGCCTCGAGCGCCGCCGGGTCGGGACGGGGAACGCTGACGTTCATGTGCCGGTCTTCCGCGCCGCCGGGTCCCCTGGATCCGCGTCCCCGGGATCCGCGGCTTCGGGGGCGGGCTTGCGCTTCGGCGGCAGCGCCATGATCCGCGAGGGCGGCGCGGTGACGATGGCGCCGGCCGGCACGCTGGTCATCACCACCGCATTCGGGCCGATCCGCACTCCGTCGCCGACGCGGATGCCGCCGACCAGCATGGCGCCGGCGCCGATCTCCACCCGGTCGCCGAGCCGCGGCGCCGGCACCTTCTCCACCGGCACCCCCGGGGTCGGCCGGTCCTGGCCGAGGGTGACGCCCTGGCGGATGATGCAGTCGTCGCCGATCGTCG
>CAZEGY010000533.1:0-2118 GCA_964511815.1 uncultured Rhodovulum sp. | reverse complement strand
CGGTCGCCGCGACGATGATCTGCGCCCGCCTCGCCGGGATCGAGGTCTTCGCCACGGGGGGCATCGGCGGGGTCCACCGCGGGGCGGAAACGAGCTTCGACGTCTCGGCCGACCTCGAGGAGCTCGCCCAGACGGCGGTGACGGTGGTCGCCAGCGGCGCCAAGGCGATCCTCGACCTGCCCAAGACCCTCGAGGTGCTCGAGACCAAGGGCGTGCCGGTCATCGCCGTCGGGCAGGACGCCCTCCCCGCCTTCTGGTCGCGCGACTCGGGGCTCGCGAGCCCGCTCCGCCTCGACGACCCCGCCGCGATCGCCCGCGCCCACCGGATGCGGGCGCGGCTCGGGCTGCCCGGTGGCCAGCTCGTCGCCAATCCGATCCCCGGCGACGCCGAGATCCCGGCGGACGCGATGGCGCCGCACATCGCCGAGGCGCTGGCCGCGGCCGACGCCGCCGGCGTCGCGGCGAAGGCGGTCACGCCGTTCCTGCTGTCGCACATCGGCACCGCCACGGGCGGGGCGGCGCTCGCGGCGAACATCGCCCTCGTCCGCGGCAACGCCCGCCTCGCGGCGCGCATCGCCGTGGCCCTCGCGGCGCTCCCCGCCTGAGCCGGTCCCCCGCGCTTGTTCGCGCGGGGCGCGCACCTTAGGTTCTCGCCCGAACCCGAGGAGTCGCATGGCCCGGAAGCCCGTCCGCAAAGAGAAGAAGCCGCCGCTGCTGCAGCGGCTGCGGACCGACTTCCTGACCGGGCTCGTCGTCGTGCTGCCGATGTTCCTGACCGCCTACATCATCTGGTGGTTCGTGGGCTTCGTCGACGACAAGGTCGCGCCGCTGGTGCCGCGCCGCTACGACCCGGCGAACATCTTCGGGCGCAACATCTTCGGCTTCGGGCTCCTGCTCTTCGTCACCTTCACCACCCTCGTCGGGGCGCTGGCCAAGAACCTGATCGGCCGGCAGATCCTCCATTTCGGCGAGGTCATCGTCAGCCGGACGCCGATCGTGCGGCCGATCTACAACGGCCTGAAGCAGATCGCCGAGACGCTGTTCACCGACAGCGGCAACTCCTTCGAGCGCGCCTGCCTCGTCGAGTATCCGCGCAAGGGAACCTGGTCGGTCGCCTTCATGTCGTCGCGCGTCCACCGCGAGATCACCGAGCGGACGGGGGCGGACCTCGTGTCGGTCTTCGTGCCGATGACGCCGAACCCGACGACGGGCTTCCTGCGCTTCTTCCCGCGCGACGAGATCGTGCCGCTCGACATGAGCCTCGAGGACGCGACCAAGCTCATCATCTCGGCCGGCCTCGTCACCGAGTCCGCCCCGCCGGCCGGCGGCAGGAGGCCGAAGCCCGCCGTACCGCTGGCGCCTTCGCCCCCGAGCCGCTAAATCGGGAGCGACCGTCGCCGGTCCGTCACGTTCCGGCGGTAGGGGGTTCGGGCGCAGTTCTGGAGATGGCCATGAAGATCGCGGTACTCGGTGGGGACGGCTTCTGCGGCTGGCCGACGGCGCTTCATCTCAGCGACCAGGGCCACGAGGTGCATATCGTCGACAACCTCAGCCGGCGGTGGATCGACACCGAGCTCGGCGTGCAGTCGCTGACGCCGATGGACTCGATCCAGGAGCGCACCCGCATCTGGCACCAGGAGACCGGGCGGCGCATCCGCTTCCACCTGCTCGACCTCGCCAAGGACTACGAGCGGCTGAAGCAGTGGCTGGCCGAGGTGCGGCCGGACGCGATCATCCACTTCGCCGAGCAGCGGGCGGCGCCGTACTCGATGAAGACCGACCGCCACAAGGTCTACACCGTCAACAACAACGTCAACGGCACGCACAACCTGCTGTCGGCGCTGGTGGAGACCGAGCTCGACGCCCATCTCGTCCATCTCGGGACGATGGGGGTCTACGGCTATTCGACGGTCGGGGCGGCGATCCCGGAGGGCTACCTGACCGTCGGGGTCGAGACCCTCGACGGCGCGACGGCGGAGCAGGAGATCCTCTATCCGACGCGGCCGGGGTCGGTCTATCACATGACCAAGAGCCTCGATCAGATCCTGTTCCAGTACTATGCCCAGAACGACGGGCTGCGGATCACCGACCTGCACCAGGGCATCGTCTGGGGGACGC
>CAZEGY010000532.1:0-2121 GCA_964511815.1 uncultured Rhodovulum sp. | reverse complement strand
TCCGCGCCGCCGGCCCCTCGCCGATGACGAGGTCGAGCTGGAAGTCCTCGAGCGCGGGATAGAGGATCTCCTCGACCGCCGGGTTCAGGCGGTGGATCTCGTCGATGAAGAGCACGTCGCGCGCGTCGAGGTTGGTCAGGATCGCCGCGAGGTCGCCGGCCCTGGCCAAGACCGGCCCCGAGGTCATCCGGAAGTTCACCCCGAGCTCGCGCGCCATGATCTGCGCGAGCGTGGTCTTGCCGAGCCCGGGCGGCCCGTAGAACAGGGTGTGGTCCATCGCCTGGCCGCGGCGGCGGGCGCTCTCGATGAACACCCGGAGGTTGGCCCGCGCCTCGCGCTGGCCGATGAACTCCTCGAGCGTCTGCGGGCGCAGCGCCCGGTCGACGTCCTCGGGCTGGGTCTCGGGGCGGAGGGCGGGGTCGGGCTTCGCCATCGCGCTACCCCCTCGGCGCCAGCGCGCGCAGCGCGGCGCGGATCAGGCCGGCGGGATCGGCCGCCTCGGCCCCGGCCACGGCGGCCGCCGCCTCGGACTGGCCGTAGCCGAGGTTGACGAGGGCGGAGAGCGCGTCGGCACGGGCCTGCGCGTCGCCGCCGCCCGGGTCCGGGGCGGAGGCCACCACCGCCCCGGACACCGCCGCCGGGGCGGGCTCGGTCACGGCGTCGAGGACGACCTCGGGTCCGGCCGCCGACACCATCGCCGGGGCCGCGCCCGCGGCGCCCATCGCGACGACCGACGGCGCCTTGGCGCGGAGCTCGAGGATCACCCGCTGGGCGAGCTTCGGCCCGACCCCCGGCGCGGCGCGGATGGCGCTGGCGTCGCCGAGCGAGAGCGCCCGCGCCACCCCGTCGGCGCCGAGGGTGCCGAGGATCGCCAGCGCCGCCTTGGCGCCGACCCCCTGCACGGTGACGAGGAGGCGGTGCCACTCGCGCTCGGCGAGGGTGAGAAAGCCGATGAGCTGCATCAGGTCCTCGCGCACGAGGAGGTCGGTGTAGAGCGCCACCCGCCCGCCCGGCGCCGGCATGGCGGCGAGCGTCCGGTCCGAGCAGGTCACGAGGTAGCCGACCCCGCCCGCGGTCTCGATCAGCACGTGGTCGTCGCCGCGGTACTCGAGCCGGCCGCTCACCTTGCCGATCATCCGCGCGCCTCCGCGATGGCGTCGGCGAGGCGGTTGCGGAAGCGGGCGTGGTGGAGGTGGCAGAGCGCGATGGCGAGGGCGTCGGTCGCGTCCGGCCCGGCGAGCGCGACGCCCGGAAGCTGGAGGCGGACCATGTGGGCGACCTGCGCCTTCTCGGCGTGGCCGACGCCGACGACGATCTTCTTCACCGCGTTCGGGGCGTACTCGGCGACGGGCAGGCCGGCCTGGGCGGGCACGAGCAGCGCGATCGCCCGCGCCTGCCCGAGCTTCAGCGTTCCGGCGGCGTCCTTGTTGACGAAGGTCTGCTCGACCGCCGCCATTTCCGGCGCCCACGCGCGGAGCACCGCGGTCAGCGCGACGTGAAGGCTGAGCAGGCGCTCGGCGAGGTCGTCGCCCGCCGATTCGCAGACGCCGTTCGCGACGTGGCGGATCAGCGATCCCTCGGCATCCACGATGCCCCATCCGGTCCTGCGAAGGCCCGGGTCGATGCCGATGACGCGCATGCCGCTCGTTCTTTTCTGCCTCGGTCGCTCTTAGCACGAATGGAGAACATCCGCCAAGGCGAAACTCCCCCCGGGGCGGCACCCGCACGCGCCGCCGGCGATTAATCCGCCCTTCCGTAAACGCATGGCAGCCTTGCAGGAATCGCGCTTGTGATTAATTCGGCGCCACCCCATGTATGCGGCGTCCGGATGCCGGAATTCGCCGGCCGGAATTCTTCTGAAAGCGCAAGAGAGATGTCCGTCTACGAGATCACGCCCCGCCCGCTGCCCCTCGGCACGATCACGACGCACCGCGTCGTCACTGCCGTCGAGCGTCTGCTCAACCGCCTCGACGGCTGGCGCCGGGCGCGGCAGACCGAGGCGGTGCTTCGCACCCTCTCGGACGCGCAGCTTTCGGACATCGGCCTCCGCCGCGGCGAGATCGCCGAATTCGCGGACGCGCTCGCCGGCCGCTGACCCGTCAGCGCCGGCCAGGAGCGCCG
>CAZEGY010000531.1:0-2121 GCA_964511815.1 uncultured Rhodovulum sp. | reverse complement strand
ATCGAGATTGAGCGGAGGGAGCATACGGCGGGGGAGCTGCGTCGGCTGGCGTGTCTGTTGATCAGCGTGGAATAAGGACCCCGCTTGCGGGGTGATCGGCTTCCAAATGGGACCCCCTTGGCGTGTGGGTCCACAGTGCTCCCGAGGGACGATCGGGAGCCGAGATTGGGATGCTGGTTGTGGAGACGATCGCCAAGATCCGGCGCGCGTATTTCGTCCAGAAGAAGGCGATCAAGGAGATCTGCCGGGAGCTGAAGGTCTCGCGGAAGACGGTGCGACGGGTTGTGCGCAGCGGGGCGACGGAGTTCGTCTACGAGCGCAAGGTCCAGCCGCAGCCGAAGATCGGGCCGTGGCGTGAGGAGCTCGACCGGCTGCTGGCGGTGAATGCGGCGCGGGCGAGCCGGGAGCGGCTGACGCTGATGCGCATCTTCGAGGAGTTGCGCGGCCTCGGTTACGACGGCGGGTACGACGCGGTGCGGCGGTACGCGGCGGCGTGGCAGCGGGAGCGGGCCGCGGCGACGGCGGCTGCGTTCGTGCCGCTGAGCTTCGCGCCGGGAGAGGCGTATCAGTTCGACTGGAGCCACGAGGTGGTGCTGATCGCCGGGGTGACGGTGACGGTGAAGGTGGCGCAGGTCCGCCTCTGCCATAGCCGGATGCTGTTCGTGCGGGCCTACCCGCGCGAGAGCCAGGAGATGGTGTTCGACGCCCACGACCGGGCCTTCGCCTTCTTCAAAGGCGCCTGCACGCGCGGCATCTACGACAACATGAAGACGGCGGTGGACGCGATCCTGGTCGGCAAGGATCGGGCCTACAACCGGCGCTTCCAGCAGATGTGCGGGCACTACCTGGTGGAGCCGGTGGCCTGCACGCCGGCATCGGGCTGGGAGAAGGGTCAGGTCGAGAACCAGGTCGGCACGGTGCGGCGCCGGTTCTTCTCGCCGCGGGTGCGGGTCCGGAGCTACGAGGAACTCAACGCCTGGCTCGTCGACCGCTGCATCGCCTGGGCGAAGGCGCAGCCGCATCCGGAGGTGCGTGACCGGACCATCTGGCAGATGTTCGAGGCGGAACGGCCGAGCCTGGTGCCCTATGCCGGACCATTCGACGGCTTCCGCTCGACGCCGGTCTCGCCGTCGAAGACCTGCCTGGTGCGCTTCGACAACAACAAGTACTCGGTGATGGCGAGCGCTGTCGGCCGGCCGGTCGAGGTCCGCGCCTATGCCGAGCGGATCGAGCTCCGCCAGGACGGCCGGGTGGTCGGCCAGCATCCTCGCGCCTTCGGTCGCGGCCAGACCGTCTACGACCCCTGGCACTATGTGCCTGTGCTGGCCCGCAAACCCGGCGCCCTGCGCAACGGCGCGCCCTTCCAGGACTGGGTGCTGCCAGGCGCGGTCGAGCGCGTACGCCGCAAGCTGAAGACGGCGCCGGACGGCGATCGGCAGATGGTCGAGGTGCTCGGCGCGGTGCTGACCGACGGCCTGCCGGCGGTGGAGGCGGCCTGCGCCGAGGCCCTGAAGGACGGCGTCTACTCGGCTGATGTCATCCTCAACATCCTCTCCCGCCGGCGCGATCCCGGGACGCCGGCGACGATCATGACCCCCGAGGCGCTGCGGCTGCGGTGCGAACCCGCTGCCGACTGCGCCCGCTACGACAGCCTCAGGAGGGCAAGTGGATGATGGAGCGAAGCGAGATCATGACGACGATGGGCGGCCTGAAGCTCTTCGGCATGCGAGCCGCCTACGACGAGGTTGTCGCCACCGCCGTGAAGCGCCAGCACGAGCCGCAGCGGGTGGTGAGCGACCTGCTAACCGCCGAGCTCTCCGAGAAGCAGGCGCGCTCGATCAAGTACCAGATCGCCATCGCCAAGTTGCCGATGGCGAAGGAGATCGACGAGTTCACCTTCGACGGCACGCCCATCAACGAGACCCTCGTCCGCGACCTCGCCGGCGGCGGCTTCCTCGCCCAGCAGCGCAACCTCGTGCTGATCGGCGGCACCGGCACCGGCAAGACCCACGTGGCCGTCGGCATCGCCCGCGCCTGCATCCGCGGCGGCGTCAGGGGGCGCTTCTTCAACGTCGTCGACCTCGTCAACAAGCTCGAGGCCGAAGCCCGTGCCGGCCGCCA
>CAZEGY010000530.1:0-2122 GCA_964511815.1 uncultured Rhodovulum sp. | reverse complement strand
CCCGGCGGCTACGTCTGCGCCATCCGCTGCGCCCAGCTCGGCCTGAAGGTCGCCTGCGTCGAGGGCCGCGAGACGCTCGGCGGCACCTGCCTCAACATCGGCTGCATCCCCTCGAAGGCGATGCTCTACGCCTCCGAGATGTACCACATCGCCCGGACCGACTTCGAGAAGATGGGCCTGGTGGGCGGCGCGCCGCACGTCGATCCGGTGAAGATGCAGGCCTACAAGCAGTCGACGGTCGACAGCAACACCAAGGGCATCGAGTTCCTGTTCAAGAAGCACCGGATCGACTGGCTGAAGGGCTGGGGCTCGATACCTGCCCCAGGCGAGGTCAGGGTGGGAGACACCAGCCACGGGGCGAAAAGTATCGTCATCGCCTCGGGCTCCGAGGTCACGCCGCTCAAGGGCGTCGGCATCGACGAGAAGACGATTGTCAGCTCCACCGGGGCGCTGGAGCTCACCGAGGTGCCGAAGCGGCTGGCGGTGATCGGCGCCGGCGTCATCGGCCTCGAGCTCGGCTCGGTCTATGCCCGGCTCGGCTCGGAGGTCACCGTGCTCGAGTTCCTCGACCAGATCACCCCCGGAATGGACCTCGAGCTCTGCAAGGCGCTGCAGAAGCAGCTCGCCAAACAGGGCCTGAAGTTCGTCCTCGGCGCTGCGGTCCAGGCCGCCGAGCCCGGCAAGGGCGGGCTCCACGTCGCCTACAAGCTCCGCAAGGACGACAGCGACCAGGCCCTCGACGCCGACACCGTGCTCGTCGCCACCGGCCGCCGCCCCTACACCGACGGGCTCGGCCTCGCCGAGCTCGGCATGAAGCTCTCGCCCCGCGGCCAGGTCGAGGTCGACAACCGCTGGCAGACCAGCGTTCCCGGCATCCACGCGATCGGCGACGCCATCGCCGGCCCGATGCTCGCCCACAAGGCGGAGGACGAGGGCATGGCGGTGGCGGAGGTGCTGGCGGGCCAGCACGGCCACGTCAACTACGGCGTGATCCCCTCGGTCATCTACACCTCCCCCGAGGTCGCCGCGGTCGGCGAGACCGAGGAAGGGCTCAAGGAGGCCGGGCGCGCCTACAAGGTCGGCAAGTTCCCGTTCCTCGGCAACGCCCGGGCCAAGTCGCACTTCATGGGCGACGGCTTCGTGAAGCTCCTCGCCGACGCGGAGACCGACCGCGTCCTCGGCGCCCACATCATCGGTCCCAGTGCCGGTGAGCTCATCCACGAGATCTGCGTCGCCATGGAGTTCGGCGCCGCCGCCGAAGACGTCGCCCGCACCTGCCACGCCCACCCGACCTTCTCCGAGGCGGTGCGCGAGGCGGCGTTGGCCTGCGGGCTCGGGGCCATCCACGCCTGAGCACGTTCGCGGTGCGCTGGCAAGATGACCAGACTTTCTAGTTAAGGTAGAATAGCTCCCTCGGGGCACGGGGGGTGCGGGTGATGGCGCGGCGGACGAGCGATCCTCTGGCGGCGATCGACTGGGGGACGAAGGTCGCCTACCCCGGGATCAGGGTCTGCTTCGACGACTCGGGCTACCTCTGGTACGGGGAGGAGAGGGCCGCCGCGATGCAGGCGCTCGAGGCGTTTTCCGACGTCGCCGACGTGTCGTTCGTCAAGACCCGAGCGCTCGAGCGTGCCGACTTCGTCCTGACGATCCAGGATCTCGACGCGGACACCAGTGGCTGGATGAAACCTCCGGGCGAGCAACTCGCCGGGCTCGCCGCGTTCAGCATCGACGTCAGTTTCCTGTCGGTCGCGCCGGGCAGCTTCGCCTTCCAGTTGCTCGTCCACGAGTTCGGCCACGGGCTCGGGCTCGCCCATCCCCACGATGCCGGCGGCGACTCGAAAATCCTCGCCGGAGTCCGGTCGGACGTGGGCTCCTACGGGATCGGCGAGCTGAACCAGGGCGTATACACCGCCATGTCCTACAACCACGGCTGGGCAACCGGCCCGCTCGGCGGCATTCCGAACGACCGCTACGGCCATGAGGCGACGCCGATGGCCCTCGACATCGCCGTCCTGCAGGCGAAGTACGGCGCCAATCTCGACCATGCCACCGGCGACGACGTCTATCGGCTGCCGGAGGCGAACCGGGCCGGCACGTCCTATGCCTGCATCTGGGACGC
>CAZEGY010000529.1:0-2129 GCA_964511815.1 uncultured Rhodovulum sp. | reverse complement strand
CGGGCCGCCGGGGGCGAGGCGCGCGGTGTCGGCGCCGAGCGCGTGGCCGCGGACCCCGTCGGCGAGCGCGGCGGGCGCGAGGGCGGCGGGCGCGAGGGCGGAAACCAGGACGAGGACGGCACGAAGCATCGGGCGGGACATGGGCAATCTCCTTCGGTCAATGACGTATCGCGATGCGGTCCGGCCGGCGGCGGGGGTCGCGGCCGGCGGGGCCGGGCTTTGAAATCCGCGCCCGGCATCCCCATCCTACCACTTCCGGGGCCGAGGCGCCCACGCGCGTTCGCCCGCCGGCCAGCGGCGTGCTACCAAGGGCCGTCTTGCAATCGGCGGGAGCGGGCGGGCAGTATGAAATTGCCTTGAAACGCTACCGCCGTCGGACCATCTGAACGACAAGGGAACGCCCTCGTTGCCGGAATGGGCCGGGACCCGGGCGCTTCGCCAGAGTAAGGACATATCCATGTCAGAATTGAGCAGTACCGCCTATCCCGTCCTGCCGCTGCGCGACATCGTGGTGTTTCCGCACATGATCGTGCCGCTCTTCGTCGGCCGCGAGAAGTCGGTGCGCGCCCTCGAGGCGGTGATGAAGGACCAGAAGCAGATCCTGCTCGCCAGCCAGAAGGACGCCTCCGAGGACGACCCCCGTGCCGACGGCATCTACCGGATCGGCGTCCTCGCCAACGTCCTGCAGCTGCTGAAGCTGCCCGACGGCACCGTGAAGGTGCTCGTCGAGGGCAAGGCGCGGGTGCGGATCACCGAGTTCCTCGACAACGACGCCTACTTCGAGGCCGCGGTCGCCGACGTCGAGGAGTCCGAGCGCGACCCCGCGGCGATCAAGGCGCTGTCGCGCGCCGTCGCCGAGGAGTTCGAGCGCTACGCCAAGCTCAACCGCAACATCCCCGAGGAAGCCGTCTCGGCGATCTCCGACCAGGTGCCGCCGGCCAAGCTCGCCGACACCGTCGCCCACCATCTCGGCGTCAAGCTCGAGGACAAGCAGAAGCTGCTCGAGGAGTCCGACGTCGGCGACCGGCTCGAGGCGATCTACGGCCTGATGCAGGGCGAGATGAGCGTCCTCAAGGTCGAGAAGAAGATCAAGAGCCGGGTCAAGACGCAGATGGAGCGGACCCAGCGCGAGTACTACCTCAACGAGCAGATGAAGGCGATCCAGCGCGAGCTCGGCGGCGAGGGCGAGGGCCAGGACGACGCGGCCGAGTTCGAGGACCGCATCGCCAAGACCCGGCTCTCCAAGGAGGCCAAGGAGAAGGCCACGGCCGAGCTCAAGAAGCTGCGGTCGATGAGCCCGATGTCGGCCGAGGCCACGGTGGTGCGCAACTACCTCGAGTGGATGCTGTCGATCCCGTGGGGCAGGAAGTCGAAGATCAAGAAGGATCTTGGCCTCGCCCAGAAGGTCCTCGACGACGACCACTACGGCCTCGAGAAGGTCAAGGACCGCATCGTCGAGTTCCTCGCCGTGCAGTCGCGCTCCGACAAGCTCAAGGGCCCGATCCTCTGCCTCGTCGGCCCCCCGGGCGTCGGCAAGACCTCGCTCGGCAAGTCGGTGGCGCGGGCGACGGGGCGCGAGTTCATCCGCATCTCGCTCGGCGGCGTCCGCGACGAGGCCGAGATCCGCGGCCACCGCCGCACCTACATCGGCTCGATGCCCGGCAAGATCGTCCAGTCGATGAAGAAGGCCAAGACCACCAACCCCCTCATCCTGCTCGACGAGATCGACAAGATGGGCCAGGACTTCCGCGGCGATCCGGCGAGCGCCATGCTCGAGGTCCTCGACCCCGAGCAGAACGCCACGTTCATGGACCACTACCTCGAGGTCGAGTACGACCTCTCCAACGTGATGTTCATCACCACGGCCAACAGCTACAACATGCCGCGGCCGCTCCTCGACCGCATGGAGATCATCTCGATCTCCGGCTACACCGAGGACGAGAAGGTCGAGATCGCACGAGGGCACCTGATCGAGAAGCAGGAGAAGGGCCACGGCCTGAAACCGGCCGAGTTCGAGCTGACCGACGCGGGCCTGCGCGACATCGTGCGCTACTACACCCGCGAGGCCGGCGTCCGGAACCTCGAGCGCGAGATCGCCAAGCTCTGCCGCAAGGCGGTGACCGAGATCG
>CAZEGY010000528.1:0-2129 GCA_964511815.1 uncultured Rhodovulum sp. | reverse complement strand
CGACGGCTTCCGGCTCGACACCATCAACTTCTACTTCTGCGACGCCGAGCTCCGCGACAATCCCGCGCTCGATCCCGAGCGGCGCGACTATTCGACCGCGCCCGAGGTCAATCCCTACAACTGGCAGGAGCACCTCTACGACAAGAGCCGGCCGGAGATGATCCCCTTCCTGCGCCGGCTCCGCGCCGTCATGGACGAGTTCGGCGACACCGCCTGCGTCGGCGAGGTCGGCGACGCGCAGCGGGGCATGGAGATCATGGGGGAATACACCCACGGCGACGACCTCATGCAGATGTGCTACGCCTTCGAGTTCCTCTCGCCCGAGCCGCCGAGCGGGCGGCGGGTCGGCAGCGTGCTCCGCAAGTTCGCCACCGTCGCCGCCGACGGCTGGGCGTGCTGGGCGTTCTCGAACCACGACGTCGAGCGCCACCCGAGCCGTTGGCACCTCGATCCGCAGCTGGCGCGGACCTTCCTCGCGCTCCTTCTCACCCTCCGCGGCTCGGTCTGCCTCTACCAGGGCGAGGAGCTCGGGCTGACCGAGGCCTACGTTCCCTTCGAGGACCTCCAGGACCCCTACGGCAAGCGTTTCTGGCCGAAGTTCCGCGGCCGCGACGGCTGCCGGACGCCGATGGTCTGGGGCGACCAGCCGAACGGCGGCTTCTCCGACGCCAGGCCGTGGCTGCCGGTGGCACTCGAGCACCTGCGCCTGTCGGTCGGCACCCAGGAGGACGACCCGGAGTCGATGCTCGCCTTCTACCGCCGGATGCTGGCGTGGCGGCGGACGCGGCCGGCGCTCGCCAAGGGCGCGTTCGAGATCGTCGCGACCTCGGAGAGCATCATCGTCTACGTCCGGCGCCTCGGCGGGGCGGCGGTGCTCTGCGCCTTCAATCTCGGCGGCGAGGCGCTGACCACGGCGCTGCCGGAGGGCGACTGGCGGGAGATCGCCGACACGGGCTTCGCGGGGACGATCGCCGGGCGGGAGATCGTGCTGCCGCCCGGCCAGGCGCTCTTCGCCGAGCCCGCCTGAGCGGCGGGTTCCCGGGGCGCGCGCGCGCGCTGGCGCGTTCCTGACCGGATCGGCCGCGCCGCGGTCATCGTGCGGGCAGATCCGCGGCGGGGGCCGGGTCGGCCGCCGCCGACTCTCGACGGGGCGGCGGCGGTGCACTATTTTCGGGGCACGGGCGACGGGCAGACAGGCAGCAGTCGGGCACATGGCAAAGCCAGTAATCGGTATCATCGGCAACGCGCACGTCATCAACGACGAGTACGCGGTGCAGGCGGTCGGCGTCTCCAACATCGAGGCCGTGGCGGATCTCACCGGGGCGATCCCGCTGATGGTGCCGGCGCTGCCCAAGGTCGGGGCGATCGCCGACCTGATCGAGGCCTGCGACGGGTTCGTCCTCACCGGGGGCAGGCCGAACGTGCATCCGAGCCTCTACGGCCACGAGCCGACCGAGAAGCACGGCACCTTCGACCCCGACCGCGACTCGGTCACGCTGCCGCTCATCCGCGAGTGCATCGCCCGCGGCGTGCCGATCTTCGGGATCTGCCGCGGCTTCCAGGAGTTCAACGTCGCCTTCGGCGGCACCCTCCACCCCGAGATCCGCGAGATCCCCGGCCGGATGAACCACCGGATGCCGCCCGACGGCTCGCTCGAGGAGAAGTTCGAGCATCGCCATACGGTGCGGTTGATGGAGGGGGGGCAGTTTCACCACCTGCTCGGGCGCAACGAGGTGCTCGTCAACTCGCTCCACGGACAGGGCATTCTCGACACCGGGTCGCGGATCGTCATCGAGGGCTATGCCTCCGACGAGACCCCCGAGGCGATCGTCGTCCGCGAGGCGCTGGGCTTCGCGATGGCCGTGCAGTGGCATCCCGAGTGGAACGCCGCCAACGATCCGGTCTCGCGGCCGCTCTTCCAGGCCTTCGGCACCGCCGTGTCGGGCCGCGCCCGGCATTGAGACCGCCGGGAGAACGCCGCGAAAGGGCCGCGTCCCGCGCGCGGGACACACATTAAGCCGTTGATATTGCAGGATTACGTCCGCGGCGTTAACCATTGGGTAAGCTGCACGACGCTCGGGGGGAGTGAGGACACGGGTGGTTTCCTCGGGCGGACGCTTCGCACGCCC
>CAZEGY010000527.1:0-2136 GCA_964511815.1 uncultured Rhodovulum sp. | reverse complement strand
ACGGCGGCGGCCAGCTCTCGGGCGGCGAGCAGCAGATGCTCGCCATCGCCCGGGCGCTCCTCGCCAACCCGCGGCTTCTCGTCATGGACGAGCCGACCGAGGGCCTCGCCCCGGTGATCGTCGACCAGGTCGAGGCGCTCCTCGTGCGCATCGCCGAGGACGAGGGCATCGACGTCCTCGTCATCGAGCAGAACATCGGCGTCGCCACGCAAGTCGCCGACAAGGTGGCGATCATGGTCAACGGCCGGATCAACCGGACGGTCGACGCGAGCGTCCTCGCCGCCGACCGCGACCTCCAGCAGCGCATGCTCGGCGTCGGCCGCCACGGCGAGGCCGAAGCGCCGGCGGCCGACGTCCCGGCTGCGGCCGCCGCCGAGGCGTCGCAGCGGTCGCCCGCGCCGATCCGCGTCTACGTCTCCAACCCGGTGCCGCCGACGCGCTGGTCGCGGCCGGTTCCGCCGCGCCAGATCATCGCGGCGGCGCGCACCCTCACGCCCCTCGCCGCGCCGGTAGAGGCCGAGCTCCGTCCGCTGGCGCCCGCCGGCGCGCAGGTGGTGCTCGTCGCCGGCACCCTCGACACCAAGGGTCCCGAGCTCCGCTTCGTCCGCGACCTGATCCGCGACGCCGGGCTCCCGGTCCGCCTCGCCGACCTCTCGACGACGGGCGCCCACAGCGGCGCCGAGATCCCCGCCCACCAGATCGCCGCCTATCACCCGCGCGGCGCGAGCGGCGTCTTCGTCGGCGACCGCGGCGAGGCGGTGTCGGGGATGACGCTCGCCTTCGAGCGCTGGGTGCAGCGCCAGCCCGGCATCGCCGGCATCATCGGCGCCGGCGGCTCGGGCAACACCGCGATGGTCGCGCCGGCGATGCGGGCGCTGCCGGTCGGGGTGCCGAAGCTCATCGTCTCGACCGTCGCCGCCGGCGACGTCGGTGCCTACGTCGGGCCGTCCGACATCACCATGATGCACGCGGTCGCCGACGTGCAGGGCCTGAACGCCATCACCCGCGCCGTGCTCGGCAACGCCGCCAACGCCATGATCGGCATGGTCAAGGCGCGCCGCGACGCGGGACCCGTCCCCGCCGGCGACAAGCCCGCGGTCGCGCTCACCATGTTCGGCGTCACCACCCCCGCCGTGCAGGCGATCGCCGCCGCGCTCGGGGCGGACCACGACTGCCTCGTCTTCCATGCCACCGGCACCGGAGGGCGGGCGATGGAGAAGCTCGTCGAGAGCCGCCTCGTCGAGGGCGTCGTCGACCTGACGACGACCGAGGTCGCCGACATGCTCGTCGGCGGCATCTTCCCGGCGACCGAGGACCGCTTCGGCGCGATGATCCGGGCGCGGATGCCCTACGTCGGCTCGGTCGGCGCCGTCGACATGGTCAACTTCGCCGCCGCCGACACCGTGCCCGAGCGCTTCCGCCACCGCCTCCTCTACCGCCACAACCCCCAGATCACCCTGATGCGCACGACCCCCGAGGAAAATGCCGCCATCGGCCGCTGGATCGGCGAGCGCCTGAACGCCATGGACGCCCCCGTCCGCTTCCTCCTCCCCGAGGGCGGCGTCTCCGCCCTCGACGCCCCGGGCCAGCCCTTCCACGACCCCGCCGCCGACGCCGCCCTTTTCGCCGCGCTCGAGGCGACCGTCCGCCAGACCGCGACGCGCCAGCTCGTGCGCGTCCCCCACCACGTCAACGCCCCCGAGTTCGCCGCCGCCTGCGCCGCCGCCTACCGCGCGCTGCACGGCACGGGGCGGACGACGCGCCGCGCCAGGAAATAGCCCATGCCCATCCCCCGCGCCGACATCCTCGCGAAATTCCGCGCCATGATCGCCCGCGGCGAGCCCATCGTCGGCGGCGGCGCCGGCACCGGCCTCTCGGCGAAATGCGAGGAGGCCGGCGGCATCGACCTCATCGTCATCTACAACTCCGGCCGCTACCGCATGGCCGGCCGCGGCTCGCTCGCGGGGCTCCTCGCCTACGGCGACGCCAACGCCATCGTCCTCGACATGGCCCGCGAGGTGCTCCCGGTGGTGAAGCACACCCCGGTCCTCGCCGGCGTCAACGCCACCGACCCCTTCCGCCTGATGGACGTCTTCCTCGACGAGGTGATCCGCACCGGCTTCTCCGGCGTGCAGA
>CAZEGY010000526.1:0-2146 GCA_964511815.1 uncultured Rhodovulum sp. | reverse complement strand
CCGAAGACCCGGGCGAAGATCGTGTCGACGTGCTTCGTGTGGTAGCCGAGGTCGAAGAGGGCCTCGATCTCGGGTTTCGGGAGGGCGGCGGTGACCTCGGGGTCGGCGAGGAGCTCCCCCTGGAAGTCCTTGCCCTCTTCCCAGACCTTCATCGCGTTGCGCTGGACGAGACGGTAGCTGTCCTCGCGGCTGACGCCCTTCTGGGTGAGGGCGAGCAGCACGCGCTGCGAGTGGATGAGGCCGCGGAACTTGTTCATGTTCGCGCGCATGGTGTCGGGGTAGACGACGAGCCGGTCGACGACGCCGGTCAGCCGGGCGAGGGCGAAGTCGAGGGTGACCGTCGCGTCGGGGCCGATCATCCGCTCGACCGAGGAGTGGGAGATGTCGCGCTCGTGCCAGAGGGCGACGTTCTCCATCGCCGGGACCACCGCCATGCGCACGAGGCGGGCGAGGCCGGTCAGGTTCTCGGTCAGCACCGGGTTGCGCTTGTGGGGCATCGCCGAGGAGCCCTTCTGACCGGGGGAGAAATATTCCTCCGCCTCCAGCACCTCGGTGCGCTGGAGGTGGCGGATCTCGGTGGCGAGGCGCTCGATCGACGAGGCGATGACACCGAGGGTGGCGAAGAACATGGCGTGGCGGTCGCGGGGGATGACCTGGGTCGAGACCGGTTCCGGGGTCAGGCCCATCGCCTTGGCGACGTGCTCCTCGACGGCCGGGTCGATGTTGGCGAAGGTGCCGACGGCGCCCGAGATCGCGCAGGTGGCGACCTCGGCGCGGGCGGCGACGAGGCGGGCGCGGGCGCGGGCGAACTCGGCGTAGGCCTGGGCGAGCTTGACGCCGAAGGTCGTCGGCTCGGCGTGGATGCCGTGGCTGCGGCCGATCGTCACCGTGTCCCTGTGCTCGAAGGCCCGGCGCTTGAGCGCGGCGAGCAGGGCGTCGAGGTCGGCGAGGAGGAGGTCGGAGGCGCGGACGAGCTGGACGCTGAGGCAGGTGTCGAGGACGTCCGACGAGGTCATCCCCTGGTGGACGAAGCGCGCCTCGTCGCCGACGTGCTCGGCGAGGTGGGTGAGGAAGGCGATGACGTCGTGCTTGGTCACCGCCTCGATCTCGTCGATGCGGGCGACGTCGAACTCGACGTCCCGCGCCTTCCAGATCGCGGCCGCGGCCTCCTTCGGGATGACCCCGAGCGCGGCCTGGGCGTCGGCGGCGTGGGCCTCGATCTCGAACCAGATGCGGAAGCGGGTCGCGGGCTCCCAGATCTTCACCATCTCGGGGCGGGAATAGCGCGGGATCATCGGGCGGCTCCGGCAGCTTGGAAGGGGGGCGGGGCGTCTGATAGACTGCGCGCCGGGCGGCGACAAGCGAGGTTTCCGGGAGTGCGACTCGAGGCGTTCGCAGGCGAGTGGGAGATCGACCGCACGATCGAGGACGTGCGCGCCCGGCGGCAGGGCCGCTTCACCGGCCGCGCGCGCTTCCGCCCCGACGGCGACGGGCTCGCCTACCGCGAGGAGGGGACGCTCGCCTTCGAGGGCGCCCCGGCGATGGCGGCGAGCCGCGACTATCGCTGGCGGGACGGCGGCGGCGGGGCGATCGAGGTGCGCTTCGCCGACGGGCGCTACTTCCACCGCTTCCTGCCCGAGGACCCCGCGCCCTCCGACGTCCATCTCTGCGACCCCGACACCTACCGCGTGCGCTACGACTTCGCCCGCTGGCCGCTGTGGCGGGCGGAGTGGCGGGTGACCGGGCCGCGCAAGGACTATGCGATGGTGAGCCGCTACCGGCCGGCGGGTGCGCCGTGAGGCGGTGGGCCGCTATCGGGGCCGTTCTCGGGGCCGCTCTCGGGGCGGCGCTCGTCGCGGCCTGCGTGCCGGGCGCGCCGGGGGGACCGAGGTCGGACGGGCTCTACCGCCAGATGCGCGCGTGCCTCGCCGACCCGGGGCAGGGGCCGGCCTGCGCGGCGACGGACCCGGAGCGTGGCTTCGTGCTGATCAAGGACGATGACCCCGCGAAGCCCTTCGCCTGGCTGCTGGTGCCTTCGACCGACGTGACCGGGATCGAGGACCCGGCGGTGTTCACCGCGCCGGTCGCGGGTTTCTGGGAGATCGGCTGGGGCTTCGCCGCCGCGCTGTTGCCGGTGCCGCCGGAG
>CAZEGY010000525.1:0-2149 GCA_964511815.1 uncultured Rhodovulum sp. | reverse complement strand
CGCGGTCGAGGATGACGTTGTCGATGCCGGCGAGGGTCAGCAGCCGCCCGAGCAGGAGCCCCGAGGGGCCGGAGCCGATGATCGCGACCTGGGTGCGCATGGAACGTTCTCCTCCGAGTCTGTGTTACGCGGCGCGGCGGCCGACGAGGTGGATCAGCTCACCGACGATACCGCGGCGGAAGAGCAGGACGCAGGCGACGAACATCACCCCGGTGACGACCGGGATCGGCACCGCCGAGCCGGAGAGATAGGTGCCGAGGGCGAGGATCACCGCCGCGCCCACCGCCGGCCCGGCGAAGGTGCCGAGGCCGCCGAGCAGGGTCATCAGGATCACCTCGCCCGACATCTGCCAGCCGACGTCGCTGAGCGTTGCGAGCTGGAAGACGAAGACCTTGGTCGACCCGGCGAGCCCGGCGACGCCGGCGCTCAGCACGAACGCCGCGAGCTTGTAGCGGGCGACCGAATAGCCGAGCGAGGTGGCGCGCCCCTCGTTCTCGCGGATCGCCGCCAGGATCGCGCCGAACGGCGAGTGGACGATCCGCCACAGGACCGCCATGCCGATGGCGAAGACCGCGAGCACGAAGAAGTAGAGGTTCATCGTCGGCTCGAGGCTCCAGAGCCCGAAGAGCATCCCCCGCGGCACCGACTGGATGCCGTCCTCGCCGCCGGTGAACGGCGCCTGCAGGAAGACGAAGTAGACGAGCTGCCCGAGCGACAGGGTGATCATCGCGAAGTAGATGCCCTGCCGCCGGATGGCGAGCGCCCCGATGACGAGCCCGAGCGCCGCGGCGAAGACCACCCCGAGCACGATCGCGACCTCGGGCGTCAGTCCCCAGACCTTGGCGGCGTGGGCGGTGACGTAGGCCGCCCCGCCGAAGAAGGTGGCGTGGCCGAAGGAGAGCAGGCCGCCGTAGCCGAGCAGCAGGTTGAAGGCCGAGGCGAACAGCGCGAAGCAGAGCACCTTCATCAGGAACACCGGATAGATCGCGAACGGCGCGGCCGCGAGCAGCGCCAGCGCGGCGATCCCCCAGAGCAGCGCGCGGTTGTCGGCGGCGTCGGTGGCGATCTCCGGTGCGCGGAGCGGCGGGTTGGTGGTGATGGCGGCCATGGTGTCCTCCCGGGACTGATGTGGCGGCGGGCCGTCAGGCCCGTCCGAAGAGCCCGGCCGGGCGGACGAGAAGCACGATCGCCATGACGACGAAGATCACCGTCGCCGAGGCCTCGGGATAGAACACCCGGGTCAGCCCCTCGACGATGCCGAGAATGTAGCCGGTGGCGATGGCCCCGACGATCGAGCCCATGCCGCCGATCACCACCACCGCGAACACCACGATGATCATGTTCTGCCCCATCAGCGGACTGACCTGGTACATCGGCGCCGCCAGCACCCCGGCGACGGCCGCGAGCCCGGCGCCGAGCGCGTAGGTGGCGGTGAGGAGCACCGGCACGTTGATGCCGAACACCTGCACGAGCTTCGGGTTCTCGGTCGCCGCTCGCAGGTAGGAGCCGAACTTGGTCTTCTCGACCAGCACCCAGACCGCGACGCAGATGACGAGCGATGCGACGATGACGAAGCCGCGGTAGGTCGGCAGGAACATGAACCCGAGGTTCATCGCCCCGCTCAGCGCCGCCGGCGTCGCGTAGG
The DNA here is from genome assembly GCA_964511815.1 of uncultured Rhodovulum sp. Classification (GTDB taxonomy): domain Bacteria; phylum Pseudomonadota; class Alphaproteobacteria; order Rhodobacterales; family Rhodobacteraceae; genus Amaricoccus. The sequence continues at coordinate 504 of CAZEGY010000525.1, read as the reverse complement.
CGCTGCCCGTCGAGCCGAAGACGTGGCGGAAGCCGCCCTCGATGATCAGTGCCAGCCCGAAGGTGAGCAGCAGCCCGTAGAGGTGATCGAGCTGGTAGGTGTGCCGGATCAGCACCCGTTCGAGCACCGCCGAGAAGCCGGCGACGATCAGCGGCGCGAGGATCAGCGCCGGCCAGAAGCCGATCCCGGCGACGGCGAGCAGCCCCCAGGCGGCGAAGGCGCCGAGCATGTACTGCGCCCCGTGGGCGAAGTTGATGACCCGGAGCATCCCGAAGATCACCGCGAGCCCGAGGCTCAGGAGCGCATAGAACGAGCCGTTGATGAGCCCGATCAGGAGCTGGCCGTACATGGCGGCGAGCGGAATGCCGAAGAGCGTCGTCATGGAGCGGTCCTCCCGGCGCGGGCTTTCCCGCGCACGTTAACCTTGGTTGCCAGTGGGTAAACGGAATCAGGCTTATCCAGCGTTTTCAAATGGTTGACTAGCTGCTCGCGCGCGAGACGCCG
>CAZEGY010000524.1:0-2156 GCA_964511815.1 uncultured Rhodovulum sp. | reverse complement strand
ATCGTGCGGTAGAGCGCGACGCCCAGCATCGGGACGAGCGTGAGCGCCATGGCGCGGGTGTAGCCGCGGCCCGCATCGAGCAGCGCCGGGTCGAGCCCGAGCACGCCGAGCCAGTCGGGGGCGAACCAGACCACGGGGACGAGCAGCGCGGCGAGCAGCGCGACCGCGACCTGGCCGATCCGCTCCAGCCTCGCCCGCTCGGCCGGAGCCGCGCGCACCATCGCCGTCGTGTAGAACGGCGCGAGCCCGCCGAGCACGCCGGCGCCCAGGTAGAACAGGATCGAGTAGAGATCGCTGCCGACGGCGACGGCCGCGAAGGCCTCGGCGCCGTAGAGGGCGGAGACCATCACCGCGTCGGTGACGCTCATCCCCATGTTGACGAGGGCGATGAGCCCGATCGGGGCCGCGAGGCGGAGCAGCGACCGCCCCTCCTCCAAGATCGGCCGCGCGGCGGCCCCAGACGCGAAGCCGGAAGCGGGCGCGAGGTCGGGGTTCGAGATGGTCATGGCGGGTCTCCGGCAAGAAAGGGCGGGGCCGCCCCTCTCAGGGCGGCCGTCCTTCGGTCGTTGCTGTGATGAGGATTGGCCACGGCCCCGGACGGGGCGGTCAGCTCCAGTTGCGGTCGTGCTCGGCGTGGGTGCGCAGGTAGGCGCCGGGCGCGAAGTGCCGGTCGTAGAACTCGGTGTCGAGGCGGTGCGCCTGCAGGTAGGTCTTGAGGAACACCGGCGGCACCGTCGCGGGGAACCGGCCGAAGGTGGCGAACACGTACTCCGTCATCAGCGCAGTGATCTCCACAGCCTCGGCGTCGATGGGCGCCGCGCCCGACCGGACAGCGGCGTTCTCGCGGTAGGGGCCGCCGAGCGAGGGATCGAACGGCCCGCCCGCGCCGAACTTGCGCGCCACCGCCGCTTCGACCGCGGTGCGCATGTCGGCGTGATGCGGCGGCACATGCGCCTCGAAGACGCCCGGGAGCCCGGTGACGTGCGGCAGCGGGTTGCCGTCGAGCATCTCGAAGCGGAAGCCGAGGCCCGGCACGGTCGGTTCGCCGCTCGCGCCGAACACCGTGAAGGGATTGATCCCGGTGTACATCCAGCCGCCGAGCCCCAGCGCCTGGAGCATGAGCGCGCCCGCGTAGCAGGCGGTGCCAAGCTCGACCGAGACGTCGGTGAGGGCGACCTGCTCGAGGAAGCTCATCGGATAGGCGACCTCGAGGTTCAGCCGGTGCGTGTAGGCCTCCAGCCCGGGGATCTGCCGGCCGTTCACGTCGTCGTAGATGCCGGTGCCGTTCTGGACGAGGTAGAGCAGCAGCAGGATCACATGCTGCGCCACGTCCGCCACCGGAATGACGAGGGTGGAACCGGGGACGTTGGCGGACCAGGTGTTGTGTCCCTCCATGTGGGGCATCTCGGCGGGGATGTGCAGCCGCCCGTCGGCGAGCTTGACGATGCGCGCCCGGTGCGCGTCGAGCCAGGCGCCGAGGTCGGTCCCGCCGTCCGACGGGACGGGGGTCATGTCGCGGGTCGGAAGGAAATAGACGCCGGAGTCGTCGGTGAAGAAGAACTCCGAGGTGTTGAACCCCGCCGAGGACGGGAAGCTGCGCCCGCCCGCGGCGGTGGTGTAGTTCGGCAGCTTCGCGGCGTAGCCCGGGTGATGCGCGAAGAGCTCCGCCCAGCCGGTGTTGCCGGCGACGGTGGCGATCAGCAGCATCTGCTCCAGGGGATCGAGCGGCTCGGGTGCGTGGCGCGAGGCGAAGGCGAGCGGGCCGTCGGGGATGGTGGCGCCCCTGGCGAAGCGGCGCGAGCGGCGGCCGTGGATCGCCTCGATCAGCGGGAAGGTAGCGGCCTCGACGAGGCCGCGGGGCGGGGCGGGATAGGCGTCGAGCATGATCTTGCCTTTCGTGGTGAGGGTCCGGGCCCGGGCGAAGCCGAGGCCGGTCAGGATCGCGCCGGCGCCGAGCATCGTCGCGCCGAGCAGCTTCCTTCGGGTCGTGTCGAACATCGCGGGTCTCCGGTCTGGCTGATTGCGATGGCGCGCTGATCGCACGGCGCAGCGGCGCGGCGTGAGTTGCGGACTCGACAGAAACGGTCCGAATGTGCCATGACGCGCCCATGAGCACGCCTTTTGCCCCGACCCGCATCTCGGTCTGCCTGGTCGCC
>CAZEGY010000523.1:0-2170 GCA_964511815.1 uncultured Rhodovulum sp. | reverse complement strand
AGCAGCTCATGCAGGGCGCGCGCAAGGTCTTCATGGAGCGCGGCTTCGAGGGCGCGAGCGTCGACGAGATCGCGCGTGCCGCCGGCACCTCCAAGGCGACGCTCTACAGCTACTTCCCCGACAAGCGCCAGCTCTTCACCGCCGTCGTCCAGGCCGGATGCCTGCGCCAGGGCGGCGGAGTGACGCTCGGCCGCCTCGACCCCGACGAGCCGATCGAGGCGGCGCTCCGCCGCATCGCCGGCGAGTTCGGCGCCTTCGTCCTCTCTCCCGGCGCGCTCGAGATGTTCCGCACCTGCATCGCCGAGGCCGGCCGCTTCCCCGAGCTCGGCCGCGCGTTCTACGAGGCCGGTCCGGGCAAGGCGCGCGCCCAGGTCGTGGCGCTTCTCGACGACGCCGTCGCGCGGGGCGAGCTCGCCATCGAGGACACCGGCCTCGCCGCCGACCAGTTCGCCGCGCTCGCCAAGGCCCGCGTCTTCCTCGCGACGCTCCTCGGCGAGAAGGTCGAGCCCGACGACCCCGAGCTCGCGCGCGTCGCCGACGAGGCCGTCGCCACCTTCCTCGCCCGCTACGCCACCCGGGCGTCAGGCTAGCTGTCGAGGAGCGCCCGGGCGGCGGCGCGCGCCTCCTCGGTGATGGTGTCGCCCGCGAGCATCCGGGCGATCTCCTCGACCCGCGCCGCGGCGCCGAGGCTGCCGATCTCGGTCCGGGTGGCACCGCCGACCACCGATTTCCCCACCTGCCAGTGATGGGCGCCGCGCGCCGCGACCTGCGGCGAGTGGGTGACGACGAGCACCTGCGCCCCCTCCCCGAGCGCCCGGAGCCGCCGGCCGACGGCGTCGGCGGTGGCGCCGCCGACGCCGCGGTCGATCTCGTCGAAGATGAGGGTCAACCCGGAGGCGCGGGCGCTCAGGCAGACCTTGAGCGCGAGGAGGAAGCGCGAGAGCTCGCCCCCCGAGGCGATGCGGTCGAGCGGCCCCGGCGGCATCCCCGGGTTCGTCGCCACGGTGAAGCGCACCCGGTCGCTCCCCTCCGGCCCGGGCTCTCCGGCCGCGACCTCGGTCACGAACCGGGCGCGGTCGAGCTTCAGCGGCGGCAGCTCGGCGGCCATCAGCGCATCGAGCCGGCCCGCCGCCTCCGTCCGCTTCCCGCTGAGCCGGTCGGCCGCGGCACCGTAGGACGCCTCCGCCTCGGCGCGCGCCGCCTCGAGGCGGGCGATCCCGGCCGCGCCGTCGTCGATCGCCGCGAGACGGGCCGAGAGATCGGCCGCGAGCTCCGGCAGCGCCTCGGCCCCGACCTGGTGCTTGCGGGCGAGGCCGCGGATGGCGAAGAGCCGCTCCTCGACCCGCTCGAGCTCGCCCGGATCGCCCCCGAGGTCGGCGAGGAACGCCTCGACGGTGCCCGCGGTGTCGCCGAGCTCGGTCAGCACCCGGCCGAGGCCGTCGATCGCGGCATCGAGCGGTCCGCCCGGCGCGGCGTCGGCCTGTGCCGCGGCGGTCTCGAGCCAGCGCAGCGCCTGGAGGAGCGGCCCCTCGGCACCGGCGGGACCGAGCGCCTCGGCGGCGCGGGCGACGTCCTCGCGGATCTTCTCCGCGGCGCGGAGCGTCCGGCGGCGGGCGTCGAGCGCCGGCTCCTCGTCGGCCTCGGGGGCGAGGGCGTCGAGCTCGGCGACCGCGTGGGCGAGATAGTCGCGGTCGCGCCCGGCCACCGCCAGCCGCTCGCGCGCCTCGTCGAGGGCACGGGCCGCGGCGGCGCGGCCGGCCCAGGCGTCGCGGACGGCCGCGACCTCGGCCTCGGCGGCGGCGAAGGCGTCGAGGAGGGCGCGGTGGCCGCGGGCGTCCATCAGGCCGCGGTCGTCCTGCTGGCCGTGGAGCTCGACGAGGGTGTCGGAGACGGCGCGGACGGTCTCGGCGGTCACCCGCCGGTCGTTCGCGTAGGCCTGCCGGCGGCCGTCGGCGGTGACCGTGCGCCGGAGGATGAGCTCCTCGCCGTCGGGCAGCCCCGCCTCGGCGAGGAGCGCGCGGGCGGGGTGCCCCGGTCCGAGGGCGAAGCTGGCGACGACCTCGCCCTGGCCGGCTCCGGGGCGAACCGCGCCGCCGCGGCCGCGCCAGCCGAGGACGAAGCCGAGGCAGTCGAGCAGGATCGACTTGCCGGCGCCGGTCTCGCCGGTCAG
>CAZEGY010000522.1:0-2171 GCA_964511815.1 uncultured Rhodovulum sp. | reverse complement strand
CTCAGGCCAGCGCGCTGGCGATCCGCTCCAGCGTCGCCTTCTCGGCGGCCGAGACCTTCTCGCCGCCGAAGCCGAGGAAGCCGCCCTCGGTGCCGGCCTCGGCCACCTTGCCGGCGATGTCCTTCAGCCAGTCCCTGAAGCCCGGCGCCGCCTCCGGGGCCTTCGAGGCGACGAGCGCGGTCACCGCGGCGAGCTCGCTGACGGCGGCGTCCACCACCTCGGCGGGCTTCCTGCCGCGGGCCTCGGCCTTCAGCACGCCGCGGGCCATGTCGCGACCCTCGGAGGTCTCGTAGGCGGCGGCGACCTCGGCGACGAGCGGGTTCGCCCCCGCCCCCTGGCGCAGCGCCCCGGCGACCGCCGTGCTCTCCCTGACCGCCCCCCAGAGGCCGCCCGGCTCGGCCGCGGTCACCGCGATCCCGGCCAGCATCGGCGCGCCGACCACCCGCGCCCAGTCCTCGGGCGCGAAGCTGTCCTTCAGTGCCATGGTCGTCCCTCCCCCAAGTCCGGCGGCTTCCGCCGCCGGGGCGCAAGCCTAACCCGGGGGCGGGGGGCTTGTCAGCGGATTCATCTTCCGGAGATCCGCGTATCTCCCCGGCCCCATGCTTCCGGTCGCCGGGAGGGCCTGTCGCCTCAGCCCCCGGCCGCCTCGCGGGCGGTGGCGAGCCAGGCCTCGGCGGGCACCAGCCGGCCGATCGGACCGAGGCGGGCGACGAGGTCCTCGGGCCCGAGCGGCGCGAGGTCGGCGAGGCGGCGGATGCCGGCGCGCTCCAGCGCCCAGATCAGTCCGGGCCCCGCCCCCGTCAGCCGGTCGAGGTCGCCGGGCTCCGGCGCCGGTTCCGGCCGCTGGAACCGCAGCAGCGCCCCCGGCGGCGGCGGCGCGGCGCGGGGCGTCTCCCCCCGCGCCCCGGTCAGCGCCCGCAGGAACTCCTCGAGCGCCTCGGCGCTGTCGATGGCGTCTGCGGCGGGATCGGGCGTGGCAGGATCGGGTGCCGCGGGATCGGACGCGGGGGCGGCGGCTGCCGGCCCGGCCCGGGGCGGCTGCGCCTCGCCGAAGCCGGCGGCCGGCGGCCCCGGGCGCAGCCGGGCGAGGCGCTCGGCGCGCAGCGCCCGCTGGCGGTTGCGCTCGGCGAGGCGCATGGCCAGCGTCTGCCGGGGCCCGGATCCGGTCCCGGGATGGTCGTCGGCGGAAGGGTCCCTGATGGACATGGGCGCGGCCTCTTCAGCTGAACTGCGGCACCCGCGTCGGCGGCCCTTCCTCGGCGCGCCGCTCGAGGCGGGCGAGGAACTCGGCCAGCGTCAGCCCCAGCGTCTCCCGGAAGGCCGCCGGCGCTCCGGCGACGGCGCTGAGCTCGGCGAGGCGGCCGGCCACCATGTCCTCGCGGGCGATGTGGCCCTGCAGCGTCTCGGCCTGGGCCTCGATCTTCGGCAGGAGCGCGGCCAGCGTCTCGGCGACCCGGGCCAGCGCCGCGTCGGTGCCGGCGCGCTCGGTGGCCCGCTCGGTGGCGCGCCCGGCGAGCGCGGCGAGTATCTCGTCCTGGCGCGCCTCGATCGCCGCCAGCCGCGCCGCGAGCGGCCCGTCGGCGCCGGCGGCGAGACCGCTGACGATCCGGGCGGTCTCGGCGGCGAAGCGGGCGCTGACCACCGCCTGCACATCCGCCCCGGCGGCCTCGATCCCGGCGGCCACCGCCGCGCCCTGGGCGCGCAGCAGCAGGAGCGGCTGGTCGAGGGGGGCGGCCTCCGGCAGGAGGTCGGTGGCGTTCACCCAGACCGCGTCGGGGCCGAGCTCGGCGCCGAGCGCCGCCTCGAGCGCCGCGGCGGTGTCCTCGGGCGTCCGGGCCTCGGGCGTCCCGTCACCGCCCTCGGCGCGGAAGGCGTAGTGGAACGGCTCGATGCGCCAGATCGGGCCCGGGACCAGCCCGCAGAGCACCCGGAGCACCTCGGCCTCGGGTCCGAGCCGGGCCGGGTCGCCGATCATCTCGTGGCTGACGAGCCCGGCGGCGACGAGATCGGCGAGCGCGGTCGGGGCGGAATCGGGAGACTGGGTGTCCACGGGGCTGAAGACCTCTTCGAGAGCGCATCCCGAACGTGGGATGAATTGGTTAAACGGGCGTTACCGCCCCCCCGCGGCACCGCGCCTCACCGCCCGCGCGGCGTTCAGGCCCCGGATCTCA
>CAZEGY010000521.1:0-2173 GCA_964511815.1 uncultured Rhodovulum sp. | reverse complement strand
GAGAAGAACAGGGTGACCGGGCTGACGCCGCGCAGGGTCAGCCGGTGCTGGTCGGCGTCGAAAGCCATCCCACTGGCGGTCTGCACGAAGAGGAAGTCGGCTTGGGCCTGCGCGTCCTGCGCAGCGACGCCGCGCCCCGCGGCGAGCGCGGCCGCCAAGCTCGCGCCGCCCGCCAGCAGCGCGCGCCGGGAGGGCCGGGCAGCGCCCGGTGTTTCGTCCGTGGAATGCATGTTCGTCTCCATGAGGCTGGGGGCTGCGGCCGGGCGCCAGGTCAGGATCATTCGACCAGCGCGATCTCGCTCGGCCGCCAGGACTGATCGATCCAGGGCTCGAGCGGCCCGTACATGCGCAGGAGCGGCAGCCAGCTCTTGCCGGGGACCGTCTGAAGCCAGTTGCCCTCCTTCCCCTCCGGGGCCACGGGCGCGAAATAGACGTCGTAGGACCCGTCCGCGTTCTTCTCGATCCCCTCGGTCTGGCTGCCGACCGTCGGGAACTTCTGGCTGGTCTGGAGCTGCGACCGGGTCTGGCTGTCATAGAGCGTGATGGCCCAGAAGTCTTTCACCGGCACGTTCGGCGGCAGATGCAGCCTATAGGTCTTGGACCCGTCGAGCGGTTTCTTGTCGGCGTCGAGAAGGGCCAGGGCATAGTCCGAGCCCTCCCCGGCCTTGGTCACCGACATGGAAGGCGTCACGCCGGCGGCGTTGAAGTAGAACAGCGCCCGGGCGCTGAGGTTCATCGTCCCGTCCGACTCGAACGAGGTGTCCTTGTTTGCGTAGCCCCTGATCCAGGACCCGTCGGGATAGATGTAGACGCCGCCGATGCGCGGATAGGCGGTGATGACGCGCGCGGTGGCGTTGCCGAGCGTGCCCGCTTCGGTCAGCAGCTGCTTCATGCGGTCGTCGGGCGCGAAGGTCTGGCCCTTGACGATGCCGATCGAGGCGATCTCGCCGCGGACTTCGGGCCCGATCGCGTCGATCGGCTCGCGCTGGATGATTTCGTCGAGGATCTCGAAATACTGGAGGTCGTTGGGAAAGACGGTGTTGAACGCCTTACCCGACAGATCGACGAATTCGGTCGGCGGGGGGCTGGCCGCATCCTTGAGCGGGTAGATCCGGAGGCCCGACGTTATGTTCTCGACCGCCGGTTCCAGGCCGTCCGCGATGGAGCCGCGCAGGAACAGGAAGTTGCGGTTCGTCGGGGGCTTGAGCAGGAAGTATCCGTCGGGCACCTCGCCATCGTAGCCCGGCGGCAGCACGAGGTACTTGCCGCCCTTGCCCTCGTCCGGACCGGTCAGTCCGATGTTGCCGACGAAGCGCTGCCAGCTGTCGTCGAGAAAGCCGAGCATCCCGGGCGGGACCTCGATGACCGTGGGCCCGTCTTTCGCCAGATCTGTACCGGAGTAGGCGTAGAGCGTCGAGGTGTTCGCCGTCAGGACGAGCGTCGCCGAATCCAGCAACTGCTCGAAGAGGACGACCTTGTTGGACTCGTCCGCCCCTTCGCGGGCGAAGCCGTCGAGAATGTAGTTGATCGACACGGCGCCGAGGTTGTCGAGATAGACGTCGGTCGCCCGCATCCTGTCGAGGTTGTCGTAGACGGCCTCGGCCGTGTCGCCGACAGGGACGCCGTCGAAGAACTCCAGCGTGCCGATCGCGGTCTCGACCTTGTCGGGAATGGAGATCGAGTCCAGCTCCGCCTGGCTGACGTCCGCCGTCGCTACGTGCGGTGCGCTAAGCGCCACGAGCGACGCGGCCAGAGCCGCCTTGAACCTGATGGCGCGTGGCCGTCCGTGCAGGGCGGGGTTGATCGAAGGTTGCATGGTGGTCGTCCCCATCTATTGAACCAATTCTATTTCGGTCGGCCGCCACGACTTGTCGAAGAAGCTCGGCAGCGGGCTGTAGAGGCGCAGGATGGTGAACCAGCCCTTGTCGGGGTCGGTCTGGATCCAGTTGCCGCGGTCCACGTCGGCGGGCTGCTCGGGGCCGAACCAGACGGTGGTGGAGCCGTCTTCGGCCGCCGTCGCCGCCGGCGAGGGGTAGCTCTGGCTGCCTGCGCGCGGGTACTTCTGCGGCGTCGCCAGCATCGAGCGGGTCTGGTTGTCGTAGAGCGTGAAGGACCAGAACGCCTTGGCCGGGATGTCCTTGGGCAAGGTCACGCTGTAGGTCTTGGCGCCGTC
>CAZEGY010000520.1:0-2174 GCA_964511815.1 uncultured Rhodovulum sp. | reverse complement strand
GCTCTAAAGCGCAAGATCGACAACCTTCATGGCGAACGGGTACGTGCGATCGACGCGCTGAACGCAGAATTGGACCTCGGAGCTGACGATCTCCCGGACGGGCATCCTGGTGATCCGGGGAACCAATACGACAGCAAGAGACTAACGAAACGGGGCGAGGAGATGTGCTACCGATTGTTCGACCAAGGGAAGTCGCCTTTGGCGGTAGCGCACCTGATGGTCTTTTCCCTGACCGCGGCGCGGAAGCGTAAGCAGAAGTGGATCGCCCTCGGCGGCGTCAATCGACCGAAGGTTGATCTCCCGCGCCGAAAGCGCCTTCGACGGCGGGACCAGTGGGACGACTGATGATGGCTAGAGAGGGTTCATGTTGCAGAGATGTTGCAAAGCGAAGTTGGGCAATGACGCGGATCAGTGCTATCCCATTGATTTTATTGGCTCCGGCGGCAGGATTCGAACCTGCGACCAATTGATTAACAGTCAACTGCTCTACCACTGAGCTACGCCGGAACGCGCGGGGGAGCCTATAGCAAAGGCGATTCCGGGCGTCCAGCGGGAAACGGCGACCTCGGGGGACCGCCGCGGGCGGCCTCAGCGGAGAGCGGTGATGGCGTCGGGCGGCACCTCGGTGCCGTCGGCGAGGACGAGGGTCGTCTCGCCGTCGGCGACGCGGACCTCGCGGACGGTGGTGTAGACGGTGCCGGCCGTGGTCCCGAGCAGGGTCTCGCCGTCATAGCGCTCGATCGCGAAGGCGTAGTCGCCGTGCGGGGCGGCGGTGCCGAGGTCGTCGGTGCCGTCCCAGGTCGCCGCGGTGGCGTCGGCGGCGACGGTGCGGCGGGCGATCTCGCTGCCGAAGGCGTTGGTGACGACGAGCACGGCCCGGTCGGCGGCGGGATCCGGGGCGATGCCGACCTCGACCGCGGTGCCGTCGAAGGCGGTGGCGGCGGGGGCGCGGACCTCGCGGCCGATCCACGCGGCGAGCCCGGCCGAGGTGCCGTTGCCGAGAGTCGAGATGATCGTGTCGAGGCGGTCGTTGGTGCGGACCTGCTGCTCGACCCCGGAGAACGAGGCGAGCTGGCTCATGTACTCGGTCGAGTCGGTCGGGGAGAGCGGGTCCTGGTTCTTCAGCTGCGTGGTGAGCAGCGTCAGGAAAGTCTGGAAGTCGGCGGCGATGGTACTGCCCGTCGTCTCCCCGGCCGCGGTGGCGGAGGTCGTGGCGGGCGTGGCGGCGCCCGCGGTCCCGGGCGAGGTCGCGGCAGGGCCGATCGTGGTCATGGCGGTCTCCCTAGAGGCGGATGTCGAGGGCGCCCTGCACGCTCTGCCGTGGCGGCAGCGCGGGCGCGGCTGGCTCCGCCGCGGCGGGGGCGAGGGCGTGCCAGTCGCCGGGGCGACGTTCGTCGCCGCCGGTGGCGGCGTCCTCGCCGGTGGCGAAGTCGAGGCGGACCTCGCCGTAGCCGGCGCTGGCGAGCTCCTCGGCGAGGGTGTCGGCGTGGCGGCGGAGGAAGTCCTGGGTCTCGGGGCGCTGGGCGGAGACGGTCGCCTGCACCCCGCCGTCGGTGGTGGCGGTCAGGTGGATATGGACGCGGCCGAGCTCGGGCGGGTCGAGGCGGATCTCGACGCGGGCATCGTCCGACGTCGAGACCGCGACGGCGAGCTGGGCGCAGAGCGCGCGGGGGTCTCCGTCGGCCACGAGGACCGCGGCGGCGGTGTGCGCCGCCGCGGCCGGGGTCGCGGTGAGGGGCGGAAGGACGAGCGCCGCGGCGGGCTGGTCGGCAGGTTGCCCGGCGGTCGGGGCCGGCTCGATCGCCGGCGCGCCCGGGCGGGGAGGGACGTCGGCACCGCCGGCCGGCGTCGCGGTCCCGAGGCGGTCGGCGGGCTCGCCGGCGGGTGCGGAAGCGGCGGCGGGGCGCGGCGCGTCGGGCGGGTTCGCAGCCGGGGCGGGGGCCGCTGCCGCCGGCGGCCCGGCGGGCGCGGGCGGAGGCTCGGCGGCCGCCGTCGGGAGCGCCCCGGTGTCGGCCTCGGCCGTCGCGGTACCCTGAGCCGGGGCGGGGGCGTCCGGCGTGGCGGGATCCGCTGCGGCGGGGACAGGGGGCGCCGGGGCGAGGCCCGCGGCCGCGGGCGTGGCCGGGAGGGCCATCGCTGTCGCGGCGGGTGTCGTCGTCGCTCCCGTCGTCGCT
>CAZEGY010000519.1:0-2177 GCA_964511815.1 uncultured Rhodovulum sp. | reverse complement strand
CGCCCTCATAGCCCTGCGGCGCCTTGAAGCTCCGCCCGTCGACGACGAGCTTCGCCCCTTCCTTCTCGCCCTGGTCGACGTAGCCCCGCACCTTGGACAGATGCTGCGCCGTGACCAACGGCCCCATGTCCGACGACCGGTCGCTCGCCGGGCCGATCTTCAGCGCCTCGATCTTCGGGACGAGCTTCTCGATCAGCCGGTTCGCGGTCTCCTCGCCGACCGGCACCGCCACCGAGATCGCCATGCAGCGCTCGCCGGCCGAGCCGTAGGCGGCGCCCATCAGCGCGCCGACCGCCATGTCGATGTCGGCGTCCGGCATGATGATCGCGTGGTTCTTGGCACCGCCCAGCGCCTGCACGCGCTTCCCGTTCGCCGTGCCGGTGGCGTAGATGTAGCGGGCGATCGGCGTCGAGCCGACGAAGCTGACCGCCTTGACGTCCGGATGAGTCAGCAGCGCGTCGACCGCCTCCTTGTCGCCGTTGACGACGTTGAAGATGCCGGCCGGCACCCCGGCCTGCGTAAGCAGCTCCGCGATGAACAGCGGCGCTGACGGGTCGCGCTCGCTGGGCTTCAGGATGAAGGCGTTGCCGCAGGCGAGCGCGACGGGGAACATCCACATCGGCACCATGCAGGGAAAGTTGAAGGGCGTGATGCCCGCGACCACCCCGAGCGGCTGGCGCAGCGAATGGCTGTCGACGTTGGTGCCGACGTTCTCGGTCACCTCGCCTTTCAGCAGGTGCGGGATGCCGACGGCGAACTCGACCACCTCGAGGCCGCGCGTGACCTCGCCGAGCGCGTCGTCATGGGTCTTGCCGTGCTCGGCCGAGATCAGCTCGGCGATCCTGTCGGCGTTCTCCATCAGCAGGAACTTGAACTTGTCGAGGATGCGCGCGCGCCGCAGCGGCGGCGTCTTCGCCCAGGCCGGCCAGGCGGCCTTGGCGATCGCGACCACCTCGCCGACCTCCTCGGTCGTCGCCAGCGGCACCCGCTTCTCGACAGCGCCGGTCGCGGGGTTGAACACGTCCGCGAACCGCCCCGACTTGCCTGGTGCGCGCTCGCCGGAGACGTAGTGGTTGAGATCGGTCATCGCTTCCTCCCTGTTTGCTGCCAGGGAAGTCTCATTGTAAGCACCCAATAGCAATCCTCGGAAACGCGGAACTGATATGCAGGAACCGTCATTCACCGCGCCGCTCGACTGGGACGACACCCGAATGTTCCTCGCCGTCGCCCGCGCCGGCCAGATGCTTGGCGCCTCCCGGGCTTTGGGCGTCAACCAAGCGACCCTCTCCCGCCGAATGGCGGCCCTCGAGTCCGCGCTCGGGGCCAAGCTCCTTACCCGCCGCACGCACGGCTCTGAACTGACCGACGCCGGCAGAGCGCTCCTCGAAAGCCTCGAGCGTGTCGAGTCCGAGATGCTCGCGGTCCAGGCCCGCCTGCAGGGAGCCGCGGCCGCTGCCGCCGGCGTCGTCCGCATCGGCGCTCCAGACGGCTTCGGCGTCGGCTTTCTGGCGCCTCGCCTCGCCATGCTCGCGGATCGCCACCCCGACCTGTGCCTGCAGGTGGTTCCGACGCCTCGTGGGTTCTCGCTGTCACGGCGCGAGGCCGACCTCGCGGTCATGGTCGGCCGCCCGGAGAAGGGCCGGCTCGTCGCTCGCAAGCTCACGAACTACACGCTTGGCCTCTATGCGAGCCCCGCCTATCTGTCCGCGCACCCCGAGCCGAGGGAACTGGCCGATCTGGCGAACCATCGTCTCGTCGGCTACGTCGAGGACATGATCGCCGCTCCCGCCCTCGAATACGCCCGGGAGTTCCTGCGCGGCTGGCGGTCGCAGATCGAGGTCACCAGTGCCATCGGCCAGGTCGAGGCGGTTCGCGCTGGCGCGGGCATCGGCGTGCTGCACGACTACCTCGCGCAGGATTCAGGCCTCGTCCGCCTCTTTCCGGAACGTGCCGCCGTGCGCACCTACTGGCTCGCCATACATGAGAGCCTTCGCCACGTCGCCCGCGTTCGTGTGGCGGCCGACTTCATCACCGAGGCGGTTCAAAGCGCGCAAGTCGTCTTCAATCACAGGATTCCGAGCCACTGAACGGCTGGCCTACGGATGCCAGAAACTCACCAGCGCCGCTTCTTCAACAGCATCGGCGGGGAGCAGCCGTTCGCTGCGCCGCGGCGGTAA
>CAZEGY010000518.1:0-2192 GCA_964511815.1 uncultured Rhodovulum sp. | reverse complement strand
GCTGCTGCTCGGTCAGCCCGAGCGAGTTCACCTGCACCCCGTAGCGGAACCGCCGGTACTTCGCGTCCGCCACCCCGTAGCGGGTCTCGGTGATCTCGTCCCAGAGCTCGACGAAGGCCCGCATCTTGCACATTTCGGTGACGAAGCGGATCCCGGCGTTCACGAAGAACGAGATCCGCGCCACGAGTTCGGGAAAGTCCTCCTCCGAAACCCGCCCCTTCACCTCGTCGAGCACCGCGCACGCGGTGGCGAGCGCGAAGGCGAGCTCCTGCTCCGGCGTCGCCCCCGCCTCCTGGAGATGGTACGAGCAGACGTTCATCGGATTCCACTTCGGAACCGAGCGATAGCAATACTGGGCTACATCGGCGATCAGCCTGAGCGACGGCTCCGGCGGAAACACGTAGGTCCCGCGCGACAGATACTCCTTGATGATGTCGTTCTGCACCGTCCCCTGCAACCGCCCCACATCCGCCCCCTGCTCCTCGGCGACGGCGACATAGAGCGCCAGCAGCCAGCCGGCGGTGGCGTTGATCGTCATCGAGGTGTTCATCTCGTCGAGCGGGATGCCGTCGAAGAGCGCGCGCATGTCGCCGATGTGGCTGACCGGCACCCCGACCTTGCCGACCTCGCCGCGGGCGAGGACGTGGTCGCTGTCGTAGCCGGTCTGCGTCGGCAGGTCGAAGGCGACCGACAGGCCGGTCTGGCCGCGGGCGAGGTTCGAGCGGTAGAGCGCGTTCGACGCCGCGGCGGTCGAATGCCCCGCGTAGGTGCGGAACAGCCAGGGCTTGTCGCGGGCGGGCTCGGTCATTGCTTGCGGTCTCCCGGAGGCCGGATTCGCTCTCGACTATGCTGCATCGCAGCGGCGCAGGCAAGCAAGAGGCGAAAGATACTTGCGCATACGGCCGACGATCCGAAACGATGATGCCGGCTGCGCTCGAGGCCTCCCCGCCGGGCGTCGGGCGGGCGCCGTTTCCGGGCCGCGCCTGTCCGCCCTCCGCCTTTCGTCCACCGCACCGCACAAAGACGTTGCGTCGGAAGGTGGATAATGTAATGGATGCCGAGAGCCATGTTTACGCAATAAAGTTGCGCACCGAAGGAGACGCGAGATGGCACCTCTGGAAGCGCCCGCCGCCCAGCCCGACTATCAGGCGCCCACCAAGGATCTCTACGAGATCGGGGAGATCCCGCCGCTCGGCCACGTGCCGAAGCAGATGTACGCCTGGGCGATCCGCCGCGAGCGGCACGGCGAGCCCGACCAGTCCTTCCAGGTCGAGGTCGTCGACACGCCGACGCTCGATTCGAGCGAGGTCCTCGTCTTCGTCATGGCGGCGGGGGTCAACTACAACGGCGTCTGGGCCGGCCTCGGCATCCCGATCTCGCCCTTCGACGTCCACAAGGCGCCCTACCACATCGCCGGCTCCGACGCCGCCGGCATCGTCTGGGCGGTCGGCTCCAAGGTGAAGCGCTGGAAGGTCGGCGACGAGGTCGTCGTCCACTGCAACCAGGACGACGGCGACGACGAGCACTGCAACGGCGGCGACCCGATGTATTCGCCCTCCCAGCGCATCTGGGGCTACGAGACCCCGAACGGCAGCTTCGCCCAGTTCACCAACGTCCAGAGCCAGCAGTTGATGGCGCGGCCGCAGCATCTCACCTGGGAGCAGAGCGCCTGCTACACGCTGACGCTGGCGACGGCCTACCGGATGCTGTTCGGCCACACGCCGCACCGCCTGAGGCCCGGCCAGAACGTGCTGGTGTGGGGTGCCTCGGGCGGGCTCGGCTCGTTCGCGATCCAGCTGATCAACACCGCCGGCGCCAACGCCATCGGGGTGATCTCGGAGGAGAGCAAGCGCGACTTCGTGCTGTCGCTCGGCGCCAAGGGCGTGATCAACCGCAAGGACTTCAACTGCTGGGGCCAGATGCCGACGGTCAACTCGCCCGAGTACAAGGCCTGGCTCGGCGAGGCCCGCAAGTTCGGCAAGGCGATCTGGGACATCACCGGCAAGGGCGTCAACGTCGACATGGTGTTCGAGCACCCGGGCGAGGCGACCTTCCCGGTCTCGGTCTTCGTGGTGAAGAAGGGCGGCATGGTCGTCATCTGCGCCGGCACCAGCGGATACAATCTCACGCTGGACGCGCGCTACCTCTGGATGAACCAGAAGCGGGTGCAGGGCAGCCACTTCGCCAACCTC
>CAZEGY010000517.1:0-2198 GCA_964511815.1 uncultured Rhodovulum sp. | reverse complement strand
CGCGACGCCGGTGCCCTGCATCCGCTGCAACGAGCGGGTGAAGTTCCGCGACCTGCTCGGCACCGCGCAGGACCTCGACGCCGACTGCATGGCGACCGGCCACTACGTCCGCCGCGTCGACGGGCCGGCGGGGCCGGAGCTCCACCGGGCCGCCGACCCGCGGCGCGACCAGAGCTACTTCCTGTTCGCGACGACCAGGGCGCAGCTCGCGTTCCTGCGCTTCCCCCTCGGCGGGCTCGCCTCGAAGGCCGAGACCCGGGCGCTGGCGGCGCGCTTCGGCCTGCCGGTCGCCGACAAGCCCGACAGCCAGGACATCTGCTTCGTCCCGAACGGCTCCTACGCGGCGGTGATCGAGAAGCTCCGCCCCGGCGCGGCCGAGCCCGGCGACATCGTCCATCTCGACGGGCGGGTGCTCGGGCGCCACGACGGGGTGCTGCGCTACACCGTCGGCCAGCGGCGCGGCCTCGGCATCGGCGGCGGCGACGCCGGCGGCGAGCCGCTCTTCGTCGTCCGCCTCGACGCCGGGCGGCGCGAGGTCGTCGTCGGGCCACGCACCGCACTCGCCCGGCGCGAGATCCCGGTCGCCGAGGTCAACTGGCTCGGCGACGGCGATTTCGCCGACGCGCCGGCCGGGGGCTGGGAGGTGGCGGTCAAGGTGCGCTCGACGCGGCCGCCGGTGCCGGCCCGGGTGCGCCCGGAAGGGGCGACGCGGGCGACGGTCGAGCTCCTCGCGCCCGAGGAGGGCGTCGCGCCGGGGCAGGCGTGCGTCTTCTACGAAGCCGAGGGGACGCGGGTGCTCGGCGGCGGCTGGATCGCCCGCTGAAGCGGGCTCAGCGGGCGCCGAGGATCGCCTTCACGTAGTTCTGGGTCTCGGCGTAGGGCGGCACGCCGCGGTAGCGCGCCACCGCCTCGGGGCCGGCGTTGTAGGCCGCGAGCGCGAGGCGCCAGTCGCCGAAGCGGCGGTACTGCTGGCTGAGGTAGCGCGCGCCGCCCTCGAGGTTCTGCTTGGGGTCTTGCGGGTCGACGCCGAGGGTGCGGGCGGTGTGCGGCATGAGCTGGGCGAGGCCGGTGGCGCCCTTGTGCGAGCGCGCCCGGGGGTTGAAGCCCGACTCCTGCCGGACGAGGCGGAGGAAGAGGTCCTCGGGCACGTTGTGGCGCCGCGCGGCGGAGCGCGCCATGTCCTGGTAGACGCCGGGCGAGCCGGTGTAGACCGGAATGCCGGCGAACTCGTCGGTCGAGATCCGCGACGGCCGCCGCGGCTGGCCGGCGAGCGAGCCCGGCACCGGCGGCCGGATCAGCGCCTTGTACTCGGGCGTGAGGCCCGACTGGCTGCGCAGGATGCTGCTCAGCTTGGGTTCGGCCACGCCGGCGCTCCCCAGCGCCAGGCCGAGCCCGAGCGAGATCAGGAAAAGTCGCATTGTCCCTCGCGTCACCTGTTACGGCGGTCTGCCCTCCGCCGCCGGCCTTCGGCCGGATTGCGCGGGACTATGGCAAAGAAGATCCGGCTTGTCAGCCGTGTTGTTGCCGGCTCCGGCGCCCCCGCTTCGCGGTGCGACTCGCCGGCAACGGCTTCCGCTCGCCGCGCGGGTGGAGTAACCCTGTCGGCGAAAATTCCTGCGACCGCCGCCGCGCGGTGGTAGAAAATCGAGCGAACACGACGGGAGGCTCCGATGGCGGGCAGCGTGAACAAGGTGATTCTGGTCGGCAACCTCGGGCGCGACCCCGAGTCGCGCAGCTTTCCGAACGGTGGCAAGGTGGTGAACCTGCGCATTGCGACGAGCGAGCGCTGGCGCGACCGCAACACCGGCGAGAACAAGGAGCGCACCGAGTGGCACTCGGTCGCGATCTTCAGCGAGCCGCTCGGGCGCGTCGCCGAGCAGTACCTGCGCAAGGGCTCCAAGGTCTACGTCGAGGGCCAGCTCGAGACCCGCAAGTGGCAGGACCAGTCGGGCCAGGACCGCTACACGACCGAGGTCGTCCTCCGTCCCTACCGCAGCGAGCTGACGCTCCTCGACGGCCGCGGCGAGGGCGGCGGCGCTGGCGGAAGCGGCCCGGACTACGACGACCGCGGCGGGAGCTTCGGTGGCGGCGGCGGGTCCGGTGGTGCCGGCGGTGGCGGCGGCCGCGGCCCTGCGGGCGGCGGCCTCGACGACGAGATCCCGTTCTGAGCCACCCCCGCGCCACCGCCCGCACCCGTG
>CAZEGY010000516.1:0-2199 GCA_964511815.1 uncultured Rhodovulum sp. | reverse complement strand
GTCGGCGACCTCGCCTGGGCCGCCGGCGACAGCCGGGCGCGCGGCTTCATGCTCGGCGGCACCGCCGGGCGCACGACGCTGAACGGCGAGGGCCTGCAGCACGAGGACGGCCACAGCCACATCCTCGCGGGCACCATCCCGAACTGCATCACCTACGACCCCGCCTTCGGCTACGAGGTCGCAGTCATCGTCCACGACGGCCTGCGCCGGATGTTCGTCGACCAGGAGGACGTCTACTACTACCTGACCGTCTGCAACGAGAACTACCACCACCCGGCGATGCCGGAGGGGGTCGAGCAGGGGATCGTCAAGGGCCTGTATCGTTTCTCGAAGGCGGAGACGCCGGCGGAAAAGCACGTCAACCTCATGTCTTCCGGCACGATCTTCCAGCAGGCGATGAAGGCCGCCGAGATGCTGGCGGCGGACTTCGGCATCACCGCCGACCTCTGGGTCGCGACGAGCATGAACGAGCTCGCCCGCGAGGCCCAGGACGTCGAGCGCTCGAACCGGATGTACCCGACGAGCGAACCGAAGGTCCCCTTCGTCACCGAGGCGCTGGCGCAGGGCACCGGGCCGGTGATCGCGGTCACCGACTACATGAAGAACTACGCCGAGCAGATCCGCGCCTTCGTGCCGCAGTCGTTCCACACGCTCGGCACCGACGGCTTCGGGCGCTCGGACAGCCGGGTCAACCTCCGGCGGCACTTCGAGGTCGACGCGAACCACATCGCGGCGACCGCGGTCTACGCGCTCTTCAAGGAAGGCAAGGTTACCGGCGCCGACGTCGAGGCGGCGTACGCGAAGTACGCGATCGACCCGGCCAAGATCAATCCGCGCACCGCGTAACGAGAGACGGGGGAAACGACAGATGGCGACCATCGAAGTCAAGGTGCCGGACATCGGCGATTTCAAGGACGTGCCGGTGATCACCGTCATGGTGAAGCCCGGCGACACGATCGCGAAGGACGATCCGATCGTCGAGCTCGAGTCGGACAAGGCCACCATGGAGGTGCCCGCCCCCGAGGGCGGTACCGTCAAGGAGGTCAGGGTCAAGGAAGGCGACAAGGTCGCCGAGGGCGTGCTCCTGCTCCTGCTCGAGGCCGCCGGCGGCGCCGCGGCGGCGGCCGCTCCGGCAGCCGCTCCCGCCCCGGCACCCGCCGCGACCGGCGGCGGCGGCGGCACGATCGAGGTGAAGGTGCCCGACATCGGCGACTTCACCGACGTTCCGGTGATCGGCGTCATGGTGAAGGCCGGCGACACCGTCGCCAAGGACGACCCGATCGTCGAGCTCGAGTCCGACAAGGCGACGATGGAGGTGCCGGCTCCCGAGGCCGGGACCGTCAGGGAGGTCCGGATCAAGGAGGGCGACAAGGTCTCCGAGGGAACGGTGATCCTCGTCCTCGAGGCTGCCGCCGCGGCCGCCCCGACCCGCACGGCCCCCGAGGCCGCGCAGCCGGCGAGCGCCGCGGCCGCCGGCGCCTCGTCCGACCGCAAGCCGACGGCGGAGGACGCCGCCCGCGCCGCCGCCGGCGGCCAGCCCCACGCCTCGCCCTCGGTCCGCAAGTTCGCGCGCGAGCTCGGCGTCGACCTCGCCACCGTCACCGGCTCCGGCCGCAAGGGCCGCATCCTGCGCGAGGACATCACCGGTTCCTTCAAGAAGGCCGCCGCGCCCGCGGCCGCTCCGGCGGCGGCGTCGGGCGGCATGGGCATCCCGCCGATCCCGGTCGTCGACTTCTCGAAGTTCGGCGCCATCGAGAACGTCGAGATGCCGCGGATCAAGAAGATCTCCGGTCCCGCGCTCCACCGCTCCTGGCTCAACGTCCCCCACGTCACCAACAACGACGAGGCCGACATCACCGAGCTCGACAAGTACCGCAAGGAGCTCGACACCAAGGCCAAGGAGGACGGCTACCGCGTCACCATGCTGACCTTCCTGATCAAGGCCTGCGTCTCGGCCCTGAAGGAGCACTGGGAGGTCAACTCGTCGATCCACCCGGACGGCGACAAGCTGATCCGCAAGACCTACTACAACATCGGCTTCGCCGCCGACACGCCGAACGGCCTCGTGGTGCCGGTGGTGAAGAACGCCGACTCCAAGGGCATCATCGAGCTCTCCAAGGACATCGGCTCGCTGTCGTCCCGCGCCCGCAAGGGCGAGCTCAAGGGTCCCGACATGCAGGGCGCGACCTTCACCATCTC
>CAZEGY010000515.1:0-2213 GCA_964511815.1 uncultured Rhodovulum sp. | reverse complement strand
CTATGCCTGGCGCCGGCTGTTCCGGGCGGCCGCGGAAGCGGCGCGGGCGGAGACGCCGCTGGTCTTTCTGCCGGTCGAGGTGAGCGATGCTTCGACCCGGCCCGCCGCGCCGAGAGTAAGGCGCCGAGCGAAGGTGGTCGAGGTGACCCTGGTCGGCGGCCGCCGGTTGCGGGTCTACCCCGACATCGATCCGGACACCTTGTGCCGGCTGGTCCAGGCGCTGGAGCGGGCATGATCGGGCCAGGGTCCGGCGTCCGGGTCTATCTCGCCTGCGGCGTCACCGACATGCGCAAGGGGATCGACGGGCTGGCGGCGAAAGCGCAGGAGGTGCTGCGGCAGGACCCGTGCTCGGGGGCGGTCTTCGCCTTCCGCGGTCGCCGGGGCGACCGGCTGAAGCTGCTCACCTGGGACGGCCAGGGGTTCTGCCTCTACTACAAGTTGCTCGAGAGGGGGCGGTTTCCCTGGCCTTCGCCGGCGGACGGGGTGGCGCGGCTGACCGCGGCGCAGCTGGCGATGCTCTGGGAGGGCATCGACTGGCGGCGGCCTTCCTGGAGTGCGCCGCCCGGGCGGGTTGCCTGACTATCTCGCTGATTCAACGAGATAATGCTGTCTCCGGCGACTATTGGCGGGTAGACTCCGGCCATGGACGTCCGGCTCGACGCGCTGCCTTCCGACCCCGCCGCCCTGCAGGCGATCGTCCGGGCGCAGGCCGCCGCGCTGCTTTCGCGCGACACGCTGATCGACCGGCTGAAGGCCCAGCTCGCCGCGCTGAAGCGGGCCCGGTTCGGCGCCTCCTCGGAGAAGCTCGACCGGGCGATCGCCCAGCTGGAACTCGCGCTCGAGGACGGCGAGGCGACCTTGGCCGAGGCGGCAACGGGTCCGTCCGCGACCCCGTCCGTTACCTCGGCCGTCACGACCGAACGCCCGGCCAGGCAGCTCCCGCCGCCGCATCTGCCGCGCGAGGTGGTGCGCCACGAGCCGGCCCCGGTCTGCCCGGATTGCGGCGGTCGTTCGCTCCGCAAGCGCGGCGAGGACGTCACCGAGGTGCTGGAGTACGTGCCGGCGTCGTTCCGCGTCATCCGCCACGTCCGGCCTCGCTACGCCTGCGGCGACTGCGACGCCCCGGTGCAGGCGCCGACGCCGAGCCTGCCGATCGAGCGCGGCAAGCCCGGGCCCGGCCTCGTCGCCCACGTGCTCTGCGCCAAGTACTGCGACCATCTTCCGCTCTATCGCCAGTCCGACATCTACGCCCGCGAGGGCGTGGAGATCGCCCGCTCGACCATGGCCGACTGGGTGGGTCGGGCCTCGGCGCTGATGGCACCGCTGGTCGACGCGCTCCGCGCCCATGTCTTCGCCGGCGACCGGCTGCACGGCGACGACACGCCGGTGCCGGTGCTCGACCCCGGCCGTGGCCGCACCCGGGAGGGCCGCCTCTGGGTCTATGTCCGCGACGGCCGGCCCGCCGGCGACGCGGAGACGCCGCCCGCCGCCTGCTATCTCTACAGCCCGGATCGCAAGGGTGCGCACCCGCGGGCGCACCTGAAGGACTTCGCCGGCGTGCTGCACGCCGACGGCTTCGCCGGCTTCAACGACATCTACCGCGCCCGCCGGCCGGACGGCGCCGCGCGAGTGCTGGAAGCGGCCTGCTGGGCTCATGTCCGCCGCAAGTTCTTCGACCTCGCCGCCGCCGGGCCGGCGCCGATCGCAGAGGACGCCCTCGCGCGCATCGCCGAACTCTACGCCGTGGAAGCCCGCATCCGCGGCGCCCCTCCCGACGAGCGCCGCCGGGCCCGCGCCGCCGAAGCCGCCCCCAAGGTCGAGGCACTGAAGCTCCGCCTCGAGACCGACCTTGCCCGCGTCCCGGCCAAGGGCGCCGTCGCCCAAGCCATCCGCTACGCCCTCTCCCGCTGGCCGGCGCTCTCCCGATACCTCGACGACGGTCGCATCGAGATCGACAACAACGCCGCCGAGCGCGCCATCCGCCCGGTCGCCCTCGGCCGCAAGAACTGGCTCTTCGCCGGATCGGACCAGGGCGGCTACCGCGCCGCCGGTATCCTCTCCCTCGTCGAGACCGCCAAGCTCAACGGCCTCGACCCGGAGCGCTATCTCCGCGACGTCCTCACCCGCATCGCCGATCACCCGATCAAACGCA
The DNA here is from genome assembly GCA_964511815.1 of uncultured Rhodovulum sp. Taxonomy (GTDB): domain Bacteria; phylum Pseudomonadota; class Alphaproteobacteria; order Rhodobacterales; family Rhodobacteraceae; genus Amaricoccus. The sequence goes on along the minus strand of CAZEGY010000515.1, from coordinate 61 downwards.
TCGGCGAGTTGCTGCCCTGGAACATCCCGGCAACAGCCTGAGCCGACTTCACCGGACGCTT
>CAZEGY010000514.1:0-2219 GCA_964511815.1 uncultured Rhodovulum sp. | reverse complement strand
AGGCCACCCTGCCACGCCGCGGTTAACCTTTCCCGAACGTCGCCTCCGGACCGAGGTCCGGTACCCGCAATGTACGTGGGTCGTACCTGCGATGTACGGGCCGGATTCCGGCGCTCGCGGTCCGGTTAACGCCGTCCCCTTGCCCCCGTCGCGGCCGTCGCGTAAGACGCCGCACCATCTCTTTCGCCGGGGAAGACAGCCATGCTCGGAAGCTTTCGGAACAAGCGCGGCGGCGTCTTCGTCTGGATCATGCTCGCTCTGCTCATGTTCGCCCTCGCCGGCTTCGGCATCGGCGTGGGCGGAGGAATATCAGGCACTTCCGTGGCGAAGGTCGGATCCGAGCGCGTCACCTCCGACGACTACGTCCGCGCCATGCAGCAGGAGCTCCAGGCCCTGACCCAGCAGCTCGGCCGCAACCTGCCGATGCCCGAGGCCCGCCAGTACGGCGTCGACCGCATGGTCCTCGCCCGCCTCGTCAACGACGCCGCCCTCGACGCCGAGGCCGCCCGCCTCGGCCTCTCGGCGTCCGACGAAACCATTCAGAACCAGATACTTGCAACCCCAGCCTTCCGCGGCTCCGACGGCGCCTTCTCCCGCGACGCCTACACCTACGCCCTCGAGCGCGCCGGCCTCCGCCCCGCCGAGTTCGAGACCCTCCTCCGCCGCGAGGCCGGCCGCGACCTCGTCGCCACCGCCGTCCAGTCCGCCGCGACCATGCCTCCCGCCGCCGCCGACACCGTCCTCGCCTTCCTCGGCGAGCGCCGCAGCTTCGACTGGCTCCGCCTCGACCCGACGCTCCTCCCCGAGCCCGTCCCGGCCCCGACCGACGCCGAGATCGCCGCCCACTACGACGCCCACCCCGAGCGCTACGCCCGGCCGGAGACCCGCCATCTCACCTACGCCTCCGTCGACCCGCAGGCCCTCGCCACGACGATCGAAATCCCCGACGACGACCTCCGCGCCGCCTACGACGCCGACATCGCCCACTACGAGGCCCCCGAGCGCCGCGCCCTCGACCGCATCGCCTTCGCCACCGACGCCGACGCCGCCGCCGCCCGCGCCCGCCTCGACGCGGGCGAGGTGACCTTCGACACCCTCGCCACCGAGCGCGGCCTCGTCGCCGCCGACATCGACCAGGGCACCCTCACCGCCGACGGCCTCTCCCCCGAGGCCCGCGCCGCGGTCTTCGACGCCGCCGGCCCCGGCATCGTCGGCCCGGTCCCGACCCCGCTCGGCCCCTCGCTCTACCGGGTCAACGCCGTCCTCGCCGCGCGCACGACGCCGTTCGAGGAGGCGAAGGCCGAGATCGCCCGCCGGCTCGCCCTCCAGCGGGCGACCGACGAGATCGCCCGCGACACCCACGCGATCGAGGATCTCCTCGCCGGGGGCGCCACCGCCGAGGAGATCGCCTCCGAGACGGTGATGGAGCTCGGCACCCTCGCCCTCAGCAGCGAGACGACCGACGGCCTCGCCGCCGATCCCGCCTTCGTCGCCGCCGCCGACGCCGCCCGCGAGGGCGAGGAGACCGACCTCGTCCAGCTCGCGAACGGCGGCCTCGCCACCCTGCGCGTCGACGCGATCGACCCGCCGGCGCCGATCCCCCTCGCCGAGGTCCGCGACCGCGTCGCCGCCGACTGGACCGCCGACAAGACCGCCGAGGCCCTCGCCGCCCTCGCCGACGGCCTCGCCAGGGAGCTCCACGACGGCCTCGCCTTCTCCGCCCTCGCCGAGCGCCTGCCGCGCCCGATGCAGGTCGCCGGCCCCCTCACCCGCGGCGAGCAGGCGCCGGGCGCCCCGGCGGAGCTCGTCGCCGACATCTTCGCGGCGGAGGAGGACGGCACCGTCGTCCGCCGCGACCGCGACGGGGTGATCCTCGCCCGGCTCGTGGCGATCGAGCCCTTCGACCCGACGGCGCCCGATACCGCCCCGATCGCCGAGCAGCTGCAGGCCCAGTTCGACGGCCAGGTCGCCGACGACCTCCTCGTGCTCTACACCGCCGCCATCCGCGACCGGGAGGGCGTCCAGGTCAACCAGGCGCTCATCGACTCCACCCTCGCCCGCTTCCAGTAGATGCAGCTCTTCCCCGCGATCGAGGACTTCGCGTCGGCCTTCTCAGCTGGCCGCAACCAGGTGGTGTGGACCCGCCTCGTCGCCGACCTCGACACGCCGGTCTCGCTGATGCTGAAGCTCACCGAGGCGCGCAAGGACAGCTTCCTGCT
>CAZEGY010000513.1:0-2234 GCA_964511815.1 uncultured Rhodovulum sp. | reverse complement strand
GGAGGTTGAACTTGGTCAGGTTGAACGGGCCGTCGCGGCCGGGGCCCCAGGGGGGGCGGTGGTCGGCGTGGATCCAGGCGAAGTCTTGCGCCTGTTCCAGCACGCGCTTGCGGGCGATGGGGATGATGAGGAAGCGGTACATCAGCTTGTCGTCGAGCTTGAGGTCGAAGTTGCGCTCGATCTCGCCCATCATGCCGTCGCCGGACCAGCGCGGGTCGTTGGCGGCGGCCTCGAGGAAGTCGAGGAAGGCCATGGCGTTGGTGGTGTGCGAGGGGCCGGTGGGGACGATCACCGGCGCGGCGTCGGGGGAGGTGCGGTACTGCGCGGCGTGGCAGATGGCGCAGGTCTGGGTGATGCGCGGGAAGCCCATGGTCTTCTTGGAGAAGCCGACCGGCAGCTCGCGGCCCTCCTCCCAGGGGATGCCGAAGGCGGCGTAGCCGCCGGGGCCGGGCATGAGGTCGCCGAAGACCCGCGGCAGCACGTGGAAGATCGGGTAGGGGACGCCGAGGTCGGCCTCGGCACCGAGCGAGCCGTACTTGAAGCGCTCCTCGGCGGGGTCGGCGCAGAGCTCGGCGCGGCGGGAGGGCTCGACGTCGCCGCAGACCTCCTGCGGCAGTGTGCGGAAGGCCTTGTACCAGACGTAGACGCCGCCGAGGGCGCCGAGGATGACGAGGACCGCGGCGATGCGGAGGACCTTGTACCAGGGGCCGGCGTCGGGCTTGGCCATCGGGGGCTTCCTTCAGAAGGTCTTGAGGTACTCGATCAGGGCGCGTTTCTCGTCCGCGGGCAGGGCGGTGCCCCAGAGGTGGCCGCCGTTGCCGTTGCCGCGGCAGGGACCGCCCATCCCGTTCACCTCGCAGGTGCCGTTCATGGCCGGGACGTCGGCCGGGCAGTCGGCGGCGGAGGCGGCGGTGGTGGTGTAGCAGAAGAGGCGCGGGTGGAGCGCGGGGTCGATGTCGGCGGGGTCGGAGACGAAGCCCACGGCGCGCGGGTCGTAGACGTCGTGGCCGCGGAGGAAGGCGCGGGGGCGCTCCTCGGGCGGCGACAGGAGGGCGGCCAGCGTCGGGACCGAGCCGTTGTGCAGGTAGGGGGCGCGGAGCCAGAGGCCGTCGAGGGGGGCGTTGGCGTAGCCGCCGGTCTTGCGGAAGGTCTGGAAGCGCTCGGTGCCGAAGTCGGCGTAAAGGGCGTTCTGGTTCACCGCGAGGTCGCGGGTGTAGTTGTCGAGGCGGGCGCGGTCGGTGGCGATCTCCGCGATGGGCGTGACCTTGCCGACGTAGGGGCCGGTGAAGTCGCGCCCCGTCGCGCCGTGGCAGGCGGCGCATTCGCGGGCGTAGGTCGGCTGGCCTTCGGCGGCCAGGGCGGGGTCGAGCTGGGCGGGGAAGACGTCGGCGAAGGCGGGGGGCTCGGCGGTCTCGAGCCAGGCCTCCATGCGTTTCAGGGAGCCGCGGTCGAGGATCGGCGGGGTGGCTCCGGTGCCGAAGGCGGCGGAGCGGTTGCGCTCGGAGACCTTGGTGTTGTTGCCGTCCCAGTGCAGTTGCATGCCCTCCTTCGGGCCTTGCAGGAAGACCGAGGGGAAGTCGACGACGCCGATGCGCTCGGCCTCGGGGATGGCGTCGAAGTCCCAGTTGAGGAGCGCCTTGGCCGGGTTGAAGGTGTCGAAGCGGCCGGGGCCGAAGGTGGGCTCGGCGTGGACGAAGTCGTCGAAGCGGTCGACGATGGTCAGGAGCCGCTCGCGGACCATGCCGATGCCGACGAACTTCAGGGCGAAGCGGTTCACGAGGTCGAGGTCGAGGTCCATGGCGTCGATGGTGGTGAGGAAGCGGTCGGGGCTGAAGCGCTCGTCCACGGCGGCGGCGGCGAGGAAGTTCTGGAAGGCGGAGAGGTCGACGGTGTTCGAGGGCATGCCGGCGACGATGAGGGGCTCCGCGCGCTCGGCGGTGCGGACGCTGCCGGCGTGGCAGCCGGCGCAGTTGAGGAAGATGCGGTCGATGCCCATGGAATTGCGCAGCGAGGTGCCGACCGGGCGGGGGTGGGCGAGTTCGGGCGGCAGGTCGGCGGGGTCCTCGGAGAGGAGGCCGAAGGCGCCCCAGCCTTCGTCCTCGCGGCCGGGCGGCATGAGGTCGCGGAAGAGGACGGGCATCGCCACCCACATGACGTAGGGCAGGCCGAAGTTGCGGTCGCCGCCGGTGGAGCCGTACTTGAACTGCGCCACCGGGTCGGCGAAGGTCTCGGCG
>CAZEGY010000512.1:0-2235 GCA_964511815.1 uncultured Rhodovulum sp. | reverse complement strand
CGCCCGCTCAGCCACTCGGTGCGACTTGCCGGCAACATGATGGCCGGCCACGCGGTGCTGAAGGTCTTCGCGGGCTTCGCCGGGGCGCTCGGCATCGGCGCCTTCATCCCGATCCTCGCGATCACCGCCATCTACGGGCTCGAGCTGATGGTGGCCTGCATCCAGGCCTACGTCTTCGCGATCCTGACCTGCGTCTACCTCAACGACGCGCTCCACCCCGGCCACTGAGCGCGTCCCGCGCGCGGCCGTCCGAACGAACCCAGAGAGGGAGAATACCATCATGGAAGGCAATATCGCTGACATGGGCCAGTTCATCGGTGCCGGCCTCGCCTGCATCGGCATGGGCGGCGCCGGCATCGGTGTGGGCCACGTCGCGGGCAACTTCCTGTCGGGCGCGCTGCGCAACCCGGCGGCCGCCGGCGAGCAGACCGCGACGCTGTTCATCGGCATCGCCTTCGCCGAGGCGCTCGGCATCTTCTCGTTCCTCGTCGCGCTCCTGCTGATGTTCGCGGTCTGACCGCGACCCTACGCAACGCTGTCGCGGGCCGGAGAGGCCCGCCGGGGACGGAGTGAGAGATGGCGACCGAGAACGCCGTGATCGTGATCGCGCAGGCCGAAGGCGGGCCCACCGAGGTGGCGCCCGCCGACGTCGAGCACACGACCGCGCATACCGAGACCACCGGGCACGACAACCTCGAGCATGCCGAGGCCGGGATGCCGCAGCTCGACGTCGGGCTCTTCCCGAACCTGATCTTCTGGCTCGTCGTCTCGATCGTCGCCCTCTACTTCATCCTGAAGAAGGTGGCGCTGCCGCGGATCGCGACGGTGCTCGCCGAGCGCAACGACGCGATCGCCAACGACATCGAGCAGGCGGCGCTCTTGAAGAAGCGCGCCGAGGAGGCCGAGGCCGCCTACAACGCCGCGCTCGCCCGCGCCCGCGACGAGGCCCACAAGATCGCCGCCGACACCAAGGCCGGCATCGACAAGGAGCTCTCGTCGCTGCTCGCCAAGGCCGACGCCGAGATCGCGGTCAGGACGGCCGAGTCCGAGAAGCGCATCGGCGAGATCCGCGACAGCGCGGCGAAGAGCGTCGAGGAGGTGGCGCGGGACACCGCCGCGGCCCTCGTCGAGGCGCTGCTGCCCGATGCCGCCGACCGCGCCGCGGTCGACGCCGCCGTCGCCACCCGGCTGAAGGGCTGACGTCATGGGCTTTCTCAACAACACCAACATCGTCGTCGCGATCGGCTTCGTCATCTTCCTGGCGATCCTGCTCTACTACAAGGTGCCGGGCCTGATCGCCCGCAAGCTCGACCAGCGCGCGGTGCGGATCAAGGCCGAGCTCGACGAGGCCCGGGCGCTGCGCGACGAGGCCCAGAGCCTGCTCGCGAGCTACGAGCGCCGCCAGCGCGAGGTGAAGGCCCAGGCCGAGGACATCGTCACCGCCGCGAAGGCCGAGGCCGAGAAGGCCGCCGTCGTCGCGAAGGAGGACATCCGCCGCTCGGTCGCCCGCCGGATGCAGACCGCGACCGAGCAGATCGCCGCCGCCGAGCAGGCCGCCGTCCGCCAGATCAAGGACCGCGCCGTCGCCGTCGCCGTCGCCGCCGCCGCCGACGTGCTCAGGGGCGGGATGAAGGCCGACGACGCCGACCGGCTGATCGACAGCGCCATCGACGAGGTCGGCGCCAAGCTGCACTGAGCCCCGGGGAGGACGCGATGGCGACGATCGAGGAGCGCAAGGCCGGGCTCGAGGCGCGGCGCGCCGAGCTGACCCGCCGCGTCGACGAGATCGAGGACGAGCTCGACAACCCGGTCTCGGAGGAACCCGAGGAGCAGGCGATCGACATGGAGGAGGACGAGGTCCGCGAGGATCTCGGCGAGGCGGCGCTCCGCGAGATCCGCATGATCGACGCCGCCCTCGGCCGCATCGCCGACGGCTCCTACGGGGTGTGCACCAACTGCGGCACCGACATCGCCCCGGCGCGCCTCGACGCCCTCCCGGCGACGCCGCTCTGCGCGGAGTGCGCCGCCGCCGTCTGAGAGACATGCCCGAAGGCCGTCCCGTCTCGCGCGCGAGACGGGGGTCAAGTCATTGATATCGCATAATTAGTCCTCTGGCGTTAACCCCCTGTTCATGTGCCCGGCCGCTCACCGGGCGGCCTCGGCGTTCGTCCTCGTGGCGTAGGGTGGGGATCTCCCGGATTTCGACCGTCGGCGAAATCCGGTCGCGTCCGCCCC
>CAZEGY010000511.1:0-2237 GCA_964511815.1 uncultured Rhodovulum sp. | reverse complement strand
TGGCGGAGGCTTCGCGGAGGGGCGGCAACGGCCGCGTCCCCGCGGGTGGGCCGGCGGAGCGCGCCGAGGCCGGGGTCCGGCGCCGGACGACGGCGTGACGGCCGGGTCCGCGTCCCTCGTCGGCCGGGCCCGCGGGTTCGTCGGCCGCCGGGTCCGCTCGCTGCGTCGCGCCCTCGCCGGGCCGCCGGCGGAGGAGGCGCTCGTCCACGAGCGCCTGCCGCTGCCGCCGCACCTCGTGGCCCTCGACGGGGAGGAGGGCGCGGCGCTGCTCGCGGAGGCGGGCGGGGGGACCGACTATCACCGGCTGCGCGGCCACTACATTGCGCAGCGCAACCCGCGGTTCTGCGGGCCGGCGACGCTCGCGATCCTGCTCAACGCGCTGCATCCCGCCGCCGCGGTACCGCCGGCGCGCCATGCCCCGGGGGTGGCGGTGGCGGCGCGCCGCTACGACCAGGACTCGGTCTTCACCGCCCGCACCGAGGCGGTGAAGCCGCGGGTGGAGGTCGTCCGCGGCGGCATGGGACTGCCGATCCTCGCCGGCTACCTCGCCGCCCACGACGCGCTCGGCGAGGTCCATTTCGCCTCGGACGTCGGCCTCGACGAGTTCCGCGAGCGGGTGGTGCCGATCCTCGGCGATCCCGACGCCTTCGTCGCGGTCAACTACCACCGCCCGGCACTCGGGCAGGAGGGGACCGGGCACATCTCCCCGCTCGCCGCCTTCCACGCGGCGAGCGACCGCTTCCTGATCCTCGACGTGTCGCGGCACCGCTATCCCCCGGTCTGGGTGCCCGCGGCCGATCTCCACGCGGCGCTCGACACCGACGTCGGGCCGCACAGTCGCGGCTTCGTCATCGCCCGCCTGGCGGACGCACGGGAAGTTTGATCGAGATCAACGTCGGGGGCGCGGCGCCGGCCGATCCTCCGAAGCCTGGAAGGGGCGATTCTCGCGTCCGGCGCCGTTCGGGGGGACGCCGCCGGGCCGCGTGAGTGGCAGCGGGGGACGCCTCTCCCAGGCCCGCCCCCGGACCCGCCCCGGACGCGTCGCGCTCAGGCCGCCGGATCGCCGCGATCGAGGCGGAAGATCTTGCCCGGATTCAGGATGTTGCCGGGGTCGAGGGCGCGCTTGATCCGGCGCATCAGTTCGACACCCTCGCCGTGCTCCTCCTCGACGTGGGCGATCTTGCCGAGCCCGACGCCGTGCTCGCCGGTGCAGGTGCCGCCCATCGCGATCGCGCGCGCGACGAGGCGGGCGTTGACCGCGTGGGCGCGCTCGAACTCGCCCGGATCGTTCGGGTCGAGGAGGAAGGTCATGTGGAAGTTGCCGTCGCCGACGTGGCCGACGATCGGGGCGAGGAGGCCCGCCGCGGCGGCGTCGTCGCGGGCGGCGAGGATGGCCTCGGCGAGGCGCGAGATCGGCACGCAGACGTCGGTCGCCTTGGCCTCGGTGCCGGGGCGCAGCGCCTTCGTCGCCCAGTAGACGTCGTGGCGCGCCGCCCACAGGCGGTTGCGGTCCTCGGGGCGGGTCGCCCAGCGGAAGGCGCCGCCGCCGAAGCCCTCGGCGATCTCGGCGACCATGCGGGCCTGCTCCTCGACGCCGGCGGTGGTGCCGTGGAACTCGAAGAACAGCGTCGGCGCCTCGGGGTAGTCGAGCTTGGAGTAGGCGTTGACCGCCGTCATCTGGAGCGCGTCGAGGAGCTCGACCCGGGCGACGGGGATGCCGGACTGGATGGTGGCGATCACCGTGTCGACGGCGCCGGCGAGGTCGGCGAAGGACGAGACCGCGGCCGACATCGCCTCGGGGATGCCGTAGAGGCGGAGCTGGATCTCGGTGACGATGCCGAGGGTGCCCTCGGAGCCGACGAAGAGCCGGGTGAGGTCGTAGCCGGCGGCGGACTTGCGGGCACGGGTGCCGGTGCGCACGATGGTGCCGTCGGCGGTGACGACGGTGAGCCCGAGGACGTTGTCGCGCATGGTGCCGTAGCGCACGGCGTTGGTGCCGGAGGCGCGGGTCGCGGTCATGCCGCCGATCGAGGCGTCGGCGCCGGGGTCGATCGGGAAGAAGAGGCCGGTGTCGCGGAGGTGGGAGTTCAGGGCCTTGCGGGTGACGCCGGCCTCGACGCGGGCGTCGAGGTCGGAGGCGTTGACCTCGAGGATGCGGTCCATCCGCGACAGGTCGACGGTGACGCCGCCCTCGACCGCGGCGATGTGGCCCTCGAGCGAGGTGCCGGTGCCGTAGG
>CAZEGY010000510.1:0-2248 GCA_964511815.1 uncultured Rhodovulum sp. | reverse complement strand
GGCTCCCGGGAGCCCCCCGAAACGCAAAGGGCGCCCGAAAGGGCGCCCGGTCGTTGCGTGACCTCAGGTCGGTCAGGGTGTCAGAGCAGACCTTCGCGCTGCATCTTCTTGCGCGCCAGCTTGCGCGCGCGGCGGATGGCCTCGGCCCGCTCCCGGGCCTTCTTGACGGACGGCTTCTCGAAATGCTGCCGGAGCTTCATCTCGCGGAACACGCCTTCGCGCTGCAGCTTCTTCTTGAGCGCGCGCAACGCCTGATCGACGTTGTTGTCACGAACCATTACCTGCACTGTGTCTTCACCACCTTCCCGGTTGATACGTTTCGATAATCGGCAGGAGGGCGCTATATAGCGATCGAGGGCGGCCGAGTCCACAGCGGACTGGCCTGGGCCCTGCGGACGGAATTGCGCGGAGCGAGTCATGGCCAGATCACGCAAGTCGGCGGAGCCGGATCCGGAGGCGCGGCCCTCCGAGGAGGACCACCTCGCGACGACCCGCGCCGCGGTCGTCGCCGCGGCGCTGCCGCACGTCGCCTTCGACGGCTGGAGCGACCGCACCCTCGCCGCCGCGGTCGAGGACGCGGGCGTCGATCCCGGCCTCGCCCGCCTCGCCTTCCCGCGCGGCGGCGTCGACCTCGCGCTCGCCTTCCACGACGGCAAGGACGCCGAGCTCGCCGCCGACCTCGCCGCGGCCGACCTCCTCGGCCTGCGCTTCCGCGACCGCGTCGCCTTCGCGGTGATGCGCCGGCTCGAGCTCGTCGCCGGCGACCGCGAGGCGGTGCGCCGCGCCGCCGCGCTCTTCGCGCTGCCGACCCACGCCGCCGACGGCGCCCGGGCGATCTGGCGCACCGCCGACACCATCTGGACGGCGCTCGGCGACGACGCCCGCGACTTCTCCTGGTACTCGAAGCGCGCCACCCTCTCGGCGGTGTGGTCGTCGGCCCTGCTCTACTGGCTCGGCGACGACACCCCCGGCGCCTCGGCGACCCGCGAGTTCGTCGCCCGGCGCATCGACAACGTCATGCAGGTCGAGGGCGTGAAGGCGAAGCTCCGCGCCAACCCGGTGACCGCGGCGCTCCTCAAGGGGCCGCAGGCGATCCTTGACCGCGTCCGGGCCCCCGGGGATAGTGCGCGCTCCGACATGCCGGGGTTCCTGCGCCAGCGCCACTGAGCTCCGCCACTCCACGAAAGGGCAAGGTCATGGCGTTCGGCACCCGCATCGTCACCTGGTTCGACGGCCGCTGGCACGACGGCGACCCGGCGGTGATGCGCGCCGCCGACCACGGCACCTGGCAAGGCACCCTCGTCTTCGACGGCGCCCGCGCCTACGAGGGCGTGACCCCGGATCTCGAACTCCACTGCGCCCGCGTCGTCCGCTCGGCCGAGACGATGGGCCTCGCGTCGCCGCTCGACGCCCCCGAGATCGAGGCGCTGATCCGCGAGGGCGTCCGCCGCCACGGCAGCGAGCGGCCGCTCTATCTCCGCCCGATGATGTGGTCGACCGAGGCGACGCCCGCGCTCATCGACGCCGTGCCCGAGTCGACGGTGCTCGCCGTCTGCATCGAGGACCTGCCCTTCCGCGAGCCCGGCCCGATGACGCTCACCGTCTCGCCGTTCCGCCGCCCCTCGCCCGACGCGGCGCTCTGCGAGGCCAAGGCCGCCTGCCACTACCCGAACAACGCCCGGGTCGTCCGCGAGGCCCGCGCCCGCGGCTTCCACAACGCCCTGTCGCTCGACCAGCAGGGCAACGTCGCCGAGACCGCCTCGACCAACGTCTTTCTCGTCCGCGACGGCGTCGTCGAGACGCCCGCGGCGAACGGCACCTTCCTGAACGGCATCACCCGCCAGCGGGTGATCGGCCTCCTCCGCGACGACGGGGTCGAGGTCCGCGAGTCGACCCTCGCCGTCGCCGACTTCGCCGAGGCCGACGAGATCTTCCTGACCGGCAACGCCAACAAGGTCGTCCCGGTCACCCGCTTCGAGGCGCGGGAGATCGGCGCCGGCCCCGTCGCCGCCCGCGCCCGGGCGCTCTACCACGCGTTCGCCCACCAGCGCCGCGCCGCCGCCTGACCATCCCGACCGGCGGCCCGTCTGCACGCGCGCGTGCAGATAGTCAAGTCATTGATATCGTTCAATTACCCCTCGCGCGTTAAATCTCTGGTAAGCTACACGACACTGCCCTGTCCGGTCCCCTCGGCGAAGGGTCGAGATCTCCCGGATTTCGACCGTCGGCGAAATCCGGTCGCGTCCGC
>CAZEGY010000509.1:0-2253 GCA_964511815.1 uncultured Rhodovulum sp. | reverse complement strand
ACAACCAGAACGAGCCGGTCGGCACCCGCATCTTCGGGCCGGTCGTGCGCGAGCTCCGGGCGAAGAACTTCATGAAGATCATCTCCCTCGCTCCCGAGGTGCTGTGATGGCTGCCAAGCTCAAGAAGGGCGACAAGGTCGTCGTCATCGCCGGCAAGGACAAGGGCCGCCAGGGCGAGATCACCCGCGTCCTGCCCGCCGACGGCAAGGCCGTCGTCTCCGGCGTCAACGTCGCCATCCGCCACACCAAGCAGGGCGCCCAGGCGCAGGGCGGCCGCATCGCCAAGGAGCTGCCGATCCAGCTCTCCAACCTCGCGCTCCTCGATTCGAACGGCAAGCCGACCCGCGTCGGGTTCCGCTTCGACGGCGACGAGAAGGTGCGCTTCGCCAAGACCACCGGGGAGACGATCTGATGCTCGACGCGACCGACTACACCCCGCGTCTCGAGACGGTCTACAAGGACACGATCCGCGCCGCGCTCAAGGAAGAGTTCGGCTACAAGAACGACATGCAGATCCCGCGCCTCGACAAGATCGTCCTCAACATGGGCATCGGCGAGGCGACCTCGGACACCAAGAAGGTGCGCTCCGCCGCCGAGGACCTGACCCGGATCGCCGGCCAGAAGGTGGTCACCACCAAGGCGAAGAACTCGATCGCCGGCTTCAAGCTCCGCGAGGAGATGCCGATCGGCGTCAAGGTCACGCTGCGCCGCGACCGCATGTACGAGTTCCTCGACCGCCTCGTCACCGTCGCGCTGCCGCGCGTCCGCGACTTCCGCGGCGTCAACCCGAAGAGCTTCGACGGCCGCGGCAACTACGCCATGGGCCTCAAGGAGCACATCGTGTTCCCCGAGATCGACTTCGACAAGATCGAGCAGGTCTGGGGCATGGACATCGTGATCTGCACCACCGCGAAGACCGACGCCGAGGCGAAGGCGCTTCTCAAGCACTTCAACCTGCCGTTCACGGCCTGAGCGGGGGAGAGGATTAGATGGCAAAGATTAGCATGATCGAGCGCCAGAAGAAGCGCGAGGCCCTCGTCGCCAAGTACGCGGCCAAGCGCGAGGCGCTGAAGGCGCAGGCGAAGGACGAGACCCTCAGCCGCGAGGACCGCTTCAAGGCGGCGCTGAAGCTCGCCAAGCTGCCGCGCAACTCGTCGGCGACCCGCCTCCACAGCCGCTGCGAGGTGACGGGCCGTCCGCGCGCCTACTACCGCAAGCTGCGCATGTCCCGCATCGCGCTCCGCGAGCTGGCCTCCAAGGGCCAGATCCCGGGCATGGTCAAGTCGTCCTGGTAAGGGGAGGTTACGCATGAACTTGAACGATCCCCTGGGCGACATGCTCACCCGCATCCGCAACGCCTCGATGCGCGGCAAGTCCACGGTCCGCACGCCGGCCTCGAAGATCCGCAAGTGGGTCCTCGACGTCCTCCAGTCCGAGGGCTACATCCGCGGCTACGAGGAGGTCGCGACCGACGGGCATCCCGAGATCGAGATCGCGCTCAAGTACTTCGATGGCCAGCCGGTGATCCGCGAGCTGCGCCGGGTCTCGACCCCCGGCCGCCGCGTCTACTCCGGCGTCCGCGAGATCCCGCAGGTCCGCCAGGGCCTCGGCGTCGCCATCGTCTCGACGCCGAAGGGCGTCATGTCCGACGCGCAGGCCCGCACCGCCAACGTTGGCGGTGAGGTCCTCTGCACCGTGTTCTGAGGAGGGGACCCATGTCTCGTATTGGCAAGAGGCCGGTCGAGCTCCCCGGTGGCGTTTCCGCCGCCGTCTCGGGGCAGACGATCGAGGTGAAGGGGCCGAAGGGCACCCGCTCGTTCACCGCGACCGACGACGTGACGATCGCCGTCGAGGACAACGCCGTCTCGGTGAAGCCGCGCGGCCTCTCGAAGCGCGCGCGCCAGCAGTGGGGGATGTCCCGCACGCAGGTCGAGAACCTCGTCACCGGGGTGACGACGGGCTTCAAGAAGGAGATGGAGATCACCGGCGTCGGCTACCGTGCCGCGGTTCAGGGCAAGGTCCTGAAGCTGCAGCTCGGCTACAGCCACGACGTCGATTTCGCCATCCCCGACGGGGTGACGGTCACGACGCCGAAGCCGACGGAGATCGTCGTCGAGGGCATCGACCAGCAGGTCGTCGGCCAGGTCGCGGCGAACATCCGCGAGTGGCGCAAGCCCGAGCCCTACAAGGGCAAGGGTATCAAGTACAAGGGCGAGTTCATCTTCCGCAAGGAAGGGAAGAAGAAGTAAGGGG
>CAZEGY010000508.1:0-2261 GCA_964511815.1 uncultured Rhodovulum sp. | reverse complement strand
CTCAGAGCAGAGCGGCGGCGAGGAGGCCGGCGGCGAGGAGGAGGCCGCAGTCGCGGTTGGCGCGGAAGAGCGTCAGGCAGACGTCGGCGTCGTCGATGTCGAGGCGGCGAAGCTGCCAGGCGAGGTGGCCGGCGAAGGCGGCGACGCCGGCGAGCGCTGCGGCGAGGGCCGGGCCGGAGAGCCCGGCCGCCACCATCGCGAGGGCGGCGAGAGCGGTCGCCCCGACGAGGAAGCCCGCGAGCCACGCCTTGGTCCGGGTGCCGAAGAGGCGCGCGGTCGAGCGGACGCCGATGAGCGCGTCGTCGTCGCGGTCCTGGTGGGCGTAGATCGTGTCGTAGAACAGCGTCCAGAGGATGCCCGCGGCATAGAGCATGAGCGGCGCGAGGCCGAGGCCGCGGGCGTGGGCGGCGAAGCCGAGGAGCACGCCCCAGTTGAAGGCGAGGCCGAGGAAGACCTGCGGCCACCAGGTGAAGCGCTTGGCGAACGGGTAGATCGCGACGAGGGCGAGCGAGGCGGTGCCGAGGGCGATCGCCCGCGGCGGGAAGGTGACGAGGATCGCGAAGGCGACGAGGGCCTGCGCCACCATCCACACCGCCGCCTGCCGCGGCGTCACCTGCCCCGAGGGCAGCGGCCGCGAGCGGGTGCGGGCGACGCGGGCGTCGATGTCGCGGTCGGTGAGGTCGTTCCAGGTGCAGCCGGCGCCGCGCATGAGGCCGGCGCCGAGGGCGCAGCCGGCGGCGATCCACAGGTCGAAGGGGGCGAGGCCGCGCGGATCGGCCGCCGCGGCGAGAAGGAGGCCCCACCAGCACGGGATGAGCAGCAGCCACGTCCCGATCGGCCGGTCGGCCCGGGAGAGCCGCAGGTACGGGCGCAGGGCGGCGGGGGCGCGGTGGTCGACCCAGTTGCCGCTGACGGCGTCGGCGACGCTTCCCTCGGCGGCGGTGCTCGGCATAGGCTGGCGTGTCATGGGAGCACTCTATGGCAGATGTCGGCGGGCGGATCAGGCTTTTTGTCACAGGCGACCTTTCGCCCGGGGCCGAGGTCGTGCTCGGGGCCGACCAGGCCCACTATCTCTTCACGGTGATGCGGCTCGGCGCCGGCGCCCGGGTCGCGGTCTTCAACGGCCGCGACGGGGAGTGGCTCGCCGAGGTCGTCGAGGCCGGCCGAAAGGCCGGGCGGCTGGTGGCGCGCACGCCGGGGCAGCCGCAGCGGCGGCCGCCCGACCTCTGGCTCCTCTTCGCGCCGATCAAGAAGGCGCGGACCGACTTCATCGTCGAGAAGGCGACCGAGCTCGGGGCGGCGCGGATCGTGCCGGTGTTCACCCGGCTGACCGCCTCCGAGCGCATCCGCCCCGACCGCCTGCGCGCCCATGCCGTCGAGGCGGCCGAGCAGTGCGGCGAGACCTGGGTTCCCGAGGTCGCCGAGGCCGGCCGGCTCGGCGACCTCCTCGACGGCTGGGACCCGGCGCGGCGGCTGATGTTCTGCGACGAGAGCCGCGCGGCGGCGCCGGCCTCGGTTGCACTCGCCGCGGCCGGGCCGGGCCCGTGGGCGGTGCTGACCGGCCCCGAGGGCGGCTTCGCCCCGGAGGAAGCCGCGCGGCTCCGCGACCTCGCCTTCGTGACGCCCGTGACCCTCGGCCCCCGCGTCCTCCGCGCCGACACCGCCGCGGTCGCGGCGCTGACCCTCTGGCAGGCGACCCTCGGAGACTGGCGATGACCCCTGCCATCTTCGGTCCTCAAGTATCCTCGGGGGTGAATTGGCCGCAGGCCAAGAGGGGGTCCGAGGACCCCCTCGCCCCCGCCGCCGCCCGCACCGGAGGCCGGCGATGAGGATCACCGTCGCCCGCGACACCTTCCCGCTCCGCGAGGTCTTCACCATCAGCCGCGGCTCGCGGACCGAGGCGCGGGTCCTGACCGTCACCGTCGAGGACGGCGGCGTCAGCGGGCGGGGCGAGTGCGTGCCCTACGCGCGCTACGGCGAGAGCCTCGACTCGGTCGCCGCCGAGATCGCCGGGCTGCCCGGGCGGGTCGACCGCGACGGGCTCGCCGCGCTGCTGCCGGCGGGGGCGGCGCGGAACGCCGTCGACTGCGCGCTCTGGGACCTCGAGGCGAAGCGGGCCGGGCGGCGGGTCTGGCAGCTCGCCGGGTTGCCCGAGCCCGGGCCGGAGGTCACCGCCTTCACCCTGTCGCTCGGCGAGCCCGCGGCGATGCGGGCGGCGGCGGCGCGCAACGCCCACCGGCCGCTCCTCAAGATCAAGCTCG
>CAZEGY010000507.1:0-2271 GCA_964511815.1 uncultured Rhodovulum sp. | reverse complement strand
GCCCGCCTGGCTCCGGGCGGTGCCGACCGCGTGGTGGGTCGTCGGCGTGGCGCTCGTGCTCATGCCGATCGTCGCCGGCGACTTCGTGCTCTACCAGATCTTCGGCTGGTCGTTCATCCTCGGGATGATCGCGCTCAGCCTCATGTTCCTCGCCGGCCTCGGCGGCATGGTCAGCCTCGCCCAGATGTCGACGGCGGCGCTCGCCGGCTACATGGTCGCGGTGCTCGGCACCAGCGGCGTCGACAAGATCAGCCTGCACTGGCCGTGGTGGCTCTACATCCCCGCCGCGATCGTGATCGCCATGGCGTTCGCGACGATGGTCGGCGCCCTCGCGGTGCGGACGAGCGGCATCTACACGATCATGATCACCCTCGCGATCGCCGCCGCCTTCTTCTACTTCACCCGGCAGAACTACGGCATCTTCAACGGCTACTCGGGCTTCGCCAACGTCGTGCCGCCGCCGCTCTTCGGGGTGAACTGGCGGACGCCCATGCCCTTCTACTACCTCTCGCTCGGCTGCGCGGTCCTCTCCTTCCTCGCGGTCACCTACGTCGCCCGCAGCCCCTTCGGGCTGGCGCTCCAGGGCGTGCGCGACAACCCGCGCCGCATGGCCGCGCTCGGCTTCAACGTCACCGCCCACCGGGTCGCCGCCTACGCCCTCGCCGCGGTGATCGCCGCCGTCGCCGGCATCCTCCTCGTCTGGCAGAACGCCCAGATCTCGCCCGGCACCGCCGGCCTGCCGGCGGTGATCGACATCCTCGTCATCGCCATCGTCGGCGGCCTCGGGCGGCCGGTCGGACCGTTCATCGGCGCGCTGATCTACGTCGTGCTCCAGGTGTTCTCCTCGGACATCCTCATCTCGCTCGGTCTCCCAGGGGATCGCTTCAAGCTCCTGATCGGCCTCGGCTTCCTCGCCGTCGTCTACTGGTCTCCCGACGGCGTCGTCGGCCTCTGGGACCGCTGGCGCGCCCGCCGCGCCGCCGACCCGCTGACGGGGGGCGGCGAATGACCCTCGCCGAGCCCTTCGACGGCCTCGCCGCCACCGGCACCGGCTACGCGCTCGAGCTGCGCGGCGTGACCAAGACCTTCGGGGCGCTCGCCGCCCTGACCGACGTGACGCTGTCGGTGCGCCCCGGCGAGCGGCGGGCGGTGCTCGGCTCGAACGGGGCGGGCAAGACCACGCTCTTCAACTGCGTCACCGGCGACTTCCTTCCGACCTCGGGCACCATCCGGCTCTTCGGCGAGGACGTGACCCGCTTCCCGGCGCACGAGCGCATCCGCCGCGGCCTGCGCCGGACCTACCAGATCTCGCTCCTCTTCGGCGGGCTCTCGGTTCAGGACAACGTCTACCTCGCCTGTCGCGGCGTCTCGCGCGGGCGCTTCTCGCTCCTCCGTCCCCGGCGGGGAGACGCGCTCGTCCAGGCGGCGAGCGAGCTCGTCCAGGCGGTGCGGCTCGACGGGGTGCGGGACACCAGGGTCGCCGAGCTCTCCTACGGCCAGCAGCGCCAGCTCGAGATCGCGCTCGCGCTCGCCGGCGCGCCGCGGTTCATCCTCTTCGACGAGCCGGCCGCGGGTCTGTCGCCGACCGAGCGCCGCGAGCTCGTCGCCATCCTGACGAGCCTGCCGCGGCACATCGGCTACATCATCATCGAGCACGACATGGACGTGGCGCTGCGCGTCGCCGAGACCGTCTCGATGATGCACAACGGCCGCATCTTCAAGGAAGGCCTTCCCGAGGAGATCGAGAGCGATCCCGAGGTCCAGCAGCTCTATCTCGGCGGCGGCCAAGGCGGCGGCCATGGGGGGGGCGGCCATGGCTGAGCGCCTGCGCATCGGCGCCCCCGCCCTCGAGGTCCGCGGGCTCAACGTCTACTACGGCGCCAGCCACGCCCTCCAGGGCGTCGACCTCGCCATCGACTCAGGCGTCCTCTCCGTCGTCGGCCGCAACGGCATGGGCAAGACCACGCTCTGCAAGGCGATCATGGGCCTCGTCCCCGTCGCGTCCGGCACCATCGCCTTCAACGGCGAGCAACTCGTCGGCCGCTCCCCGACCGAGATCGCCCGCCTCGGCATCGGCTACGTGCCGCAGGGCCGCCGGCTGTGGCGGTCGCTGACCGTCGACGAGCACCTGCGCATGGTCGCCGCCGGCCGCACGGGCGCGTGGACGCCCGAGCGGGTCTACGCGACCTTCCCCCGCCTCGGCGAGCGCCGCGACAACGGCGGCGGCCAGCTCTCGGGCGGCGAGCAGCAGATGCTCGCCATCGCCCGGGC
>CAZEGY010000506.1:0-2276 GCA_964511815.1 uncultured Rhodovulum sp. | reverse complement strand
ACCACGATCCGGGGCGTGTGCGCGGCCCTTCCCGGAGGTCTCGCCGCCGGCGCGGAGTTGCCGGCGCGGCGCCGCCGCGCTATCTCCGCCGCCGGAGCGACAGAAAAAGATGACCGCGACCCCCGAGACCGGCTTTCACGCCACCGACCGCGCCGTCCTCCGCGTCGACGGGCCGGAGGCGCGCGAGTTCCTCCAGGGGCTCGTCACCAACGACGTGCGCCGTCTCGACGACGGCCCGCTCTACGCGGCGCTGCTCTCGCCGCAGGGCAAGTACCTCTTCGATTTCTTCCTCGTCGCGGACGACGAAGCGGACGGCGAGGCCGTGCTCCTCGACGTCAAGGCCGACCGCGCCGCGGCGCTCGCCCAGCGCCTCGGCATGTATCGCCTGCGCGCCAGGGTGACGGTCGCGCCGACCGACCGCGCCGTCGTCGTCGGCACCGGCGCCCCGCCCGCCGGCGGCTTCGCCGACCCGCGCGATCCCGCCCTCGGCTGGCGCGCCATCGTCGCGCCCGAGGCCGCGCCCGCCGGCGGCGGCCCCGCCGACGCCGTCCTCGCCGGCCTCCGGGTGGCGCGGGCCGTCCCCGAGACCGGGGTCGAGCTCCTCCCCGACGACAGCTACATCCTCGAGCACGGCTTCGAGCGCCTGCACGGCGTCGACTTCCGCAAGGGCTGCTACGTCGGCCAGGAGGTGACGGCGCGGATGAAGCACAAGACCGAGCTCCGCAAGGGCCTCGCCCGCGTCCGCATCGACGGCGCCGCGCCGCCGCCCGGCACCGCGATCATGGCCGGGGACCGCCCCGCGGGCACGCTCCACACCGTCGCCGGCGACGAGGGCCTCGCCTGGCTCCGCCTCGACCGCGCCGACGGTCCGCTCACCGCCGGAACCGCCCGGGTGACCCGCCTCCCGCCGGCGCCGTGACGGCACGCCCCCGGGTGCGGACGTTCGGCCGCACCTTGTCGCCCGGCGATTGACACTCCCGGGGGTCGGCCGGAAACTGGCCCGGCCACCGCAGAACAGCCGGGCCCCCCGCCGGCCGAGCCAGAACTCGGAGGAACGTCATGCTGTCGGAAAAGTCGGTCGAGGTCGTGAAGGCGACGCTGCCCGTGGTCGGCGCCGCGATCGGGGACATCACCCCGGTGTTCTACCGCCGCCTGTTCGCCGCGCATCCCGAGCTCGAGCGCGACCTCTTCAACCGCGGCAACCAGGCCGAGGGCGACCAGGCGCGCGCGCTCGCCGGCGCGATCGCGGCCTACGCGACGATCCTCGTCACCGACACCCGCCGCGAGCCCGCTGAGATCCTCGCGCGGATCGCCCACAAGCACGCCTCGCTCGGCATCGTCCGCGACCAGTACCCGATCGTCCACGAGCACCTGTTCGCCGCGATCGTCGAGGTGCTCGGCGACGCGGTCACCCCCGAGGTGGCGGCGGCGTGGGACGAGGTCTACTGGTCGATGGCCGAGGCGCTGATCGCCCTCGAGACCCGGCTCTACGAGGGGGCGGGGGTCGCGCCCGGGGAGGTGTGGCGCACGATGGTCGTCCGCCAGCGCACCCAGGAGTCGCCCGACACCGTGTCGTTCGTGCTCGCCGACCGCGACGGCGCCATCCTGCCGCGCGCCTATCCCGGCCAGTACGTCTCGGTCGCGGTGACCCTCTCCGACGGGGCGCGCCAGATCCGCCAGTACAGCCTGACCCGCGCGCCCGAGCGCACGGCGTGGGGCATCACCGTCAAGGCGATGCCGGCGCGGCGGCTCTCCGACGGCAGCACGGTCGCGCCGGGCGCGGTGTCGAACTTCCTGCACGACAACGTCTTCGAGGGCGACGAGCTCACCGTCTCGCCGCCGTTCGGCGACCTGATCCTCGACGACGGCGACGCGCCGCTCGTCCTCATCTCCGCCGGCATCGGCTGCACGCCGATCATCGGGATGCTCCACTACCTCAACCGCACCGCGGCCACCCGGCCGGTCACCGTGCTCCACGCCGACCGCTCGCCGGCCCGCCACGCCCACCGCCGGGAGCTCCGCGAGCTCGTCGACCGGCTGCCGGGCGCGGCGCTGCACCACTGGTACGAGGACCTCGGCGTCCGCTCCGCGACCGACACGACGCGGCCGGGGCGGATCGACCTCGGCGACATCGCCATCCCGGCCGATGCCCAGGCCTATCTCTGCGGCCCGCTGCCGTTCATGGAGCAGGTGCGCCGCGCGCTCGTCGCCCGCGGCCTGCCCGAGTCGAGCATCCACTACGAGGTGTTCGGGCCGGACACCTGGCTCAGCGCCGC
>CAZEGY010000505.1:0-2282 GCA_964511815.1 uncultured Rhodovulum sp. | reverse complement strand
GAATCGCGCAATTTCAAACGGTTAGGTAGCTGCGCACGCGTGCGCAGGCCGCGCGATCCGCCCCGGTTCCCGGCCTTCGCGGAGGCCTCGCTCAGAAGAAGCTCTGCGGATCGACGTCGACCGTCACCCGCACGTTCCCCGGGCACGGCACCGCCGCGACCCACGCGCGCAGCGCCGGCTGCAACGCCACCCCCTTCGCCGCCCGCACCAGGAGCCGCACCCGGTGCCGCCCGCGCACCCGCGCGATCGGCGCCGGCGCCGGCCCGAAGAGCTCCGCCCCGACCGCCGCCAGCGGCGCCTGCGCCCGCGCCAGCCCCCGCGCCACCTCCCAGGTCCGCGGCTCGTCCGTGCCCGACACCACCACCCCCGCGAGCCGCCCGTAGGGCGGCATCGCCGCCCGGCGCCGCGCCTCGGCCTCGGCCCGCCAGAAGCCCTCGTCGTCGCCGGTGAGGATCGCCCGCATCGCCGGATGCTCGGGCTGGTGGGTCTGCACGAGCGCCAGCCCCGGCCGCTCCGCCCGCCCGGCCCGCCCCGCCACCTGCCGGATCAGCTGGAAGGTCTTCTCCGCCGCCCGGAGATCGCCCCCCTGCAACCCGAGGTCGCCGTCGATCACCCCGACGAGGGTCAGCAGCGGAAAGTTGTGGCCCTTCGAGACGATCTGCGTGCCGATGACGATGTCCGCCCCGCCCCCGGCGATCTCCTCGATCCGCGCCTTCAAGGCCCGCGGCCCCTCGGCGAGGTCGCTCGACAGGATCGCGACCCGCGCCTCCGGCCACAGCGCCGCCGCTTCCTCGGCCACCCGCTCGACCCCCGGCCCGAGCGCCGTCATCCGCCCCTCGACCTTGCACGCCGGGCAGACGTTCGGGATCGGCTTCGTCGCCCCGCACTGGTGGCAGACGAGGCGCTTGCGGAAGCGATGCTCGACCATCCGCGCGTCGCAGGCGTCACACCCGACCTGGTGCCCGCACGCCCGGCAGATCGTCAGCGGCGCGTACCCGCGCCGGTTGAGGAACAGCAGCGCCTGCTCCCCCGCCGCCAGCCGCGCGTTCACCGCCGCGACCAGCGGCGGCGCGACGAAGCGCCCGGCCTCGGGCGGATCGGCCCGCATGTCGATCGCCCGCATCTCCGGCAGCGTCGCCACCCCGAAGCGCTCGGGCAGGTCGAGCCGCGCGTACTTGCCGGCCTCGGCGTTGGCCCAGCTCTCGAGGCTCGGCGTCGCCGAGGCGAGCACCACCGCCGCCCCCTCGATCGACGCGCGCAACACCGCCATGTCGCGGGCGTGGTAGCAGGCCCCGTCCTCCTGCTTGTAGGAGCCGTCGTGCTCCTCGTCGACGACGACGAGCCCGAGCTCGGCGAAGGGCAGGAACAGCGCCGACCGCGCCCCCACCACCAGCCGCGCGTCGCCGCGCGCCACCGCGAACCACGTCCGCCGCCGTGCTCCTTGAGTCACCCCCGAATGCCACTCCGCCGGCCGCGCCCCGAAGCGCGCCTCGACCCGGTCGAGGAACTCGACCGAGAGCGCGATCTCGGGCAGCAGCACCAGCGCCTGCCGCCCGCGGCGCAGCGCCTCGGCCACCGCCTCGAGATAGACCTCGGTCTTGCCCGACCCGGTGACGCCCTTGAGCAGCGTCGTGCCGTAGACCCCGGCCCGCACCGCCGCGCGCAGCGTCTCCGCCGCCGCGCCCTGCGCCGCCGACAGCGCCCGCGGCGGAATCTCGGGGTCGAGCCGCGGGAACGGCGCGTCCCGCGGCGCCGCCTCGCGGACGAGCACCCCCTGCGCCTCGAGCCCCGTCACCACCCCGGACGACACCCCGGCGAGGCTCGCGAGCTCGCCCGGCGCCAGCCCGAGCCCGCCGACCTCCGCACACGCCGCCAGCACCCGCGCCCGCGCATCGGTCATCCGGTCGGGCTCGGTCCCCGAGCGGCGGAGCAGCGGTCGCGCCGACGGCGGCGCCCCGAGCCCCGGCGCCCGCGTCGCGAGGCGCAGCATCGCCGGCAGCGGCGTCAGGGTGTAGTCGGCGGCGCGGGCGAGAAACCCCCGCATCGCCGCGGCGAGCGGCGGCGCGTCGAGCACCCGCACGACCGCCCGGAGCTTCTCCTCGGCGACCTCGCCCGAGCCGCCGCCCCACACCGCCCCGAGCACCCGCCGCGGCCCGAGCGGCACCTCGACGAGGTCGCCGGCCGCGACCCCGCCCTCGGGGGCGCGATAGTCGAGGACCCGGTCGAGCCCCTCGGCCGTCACCACCGCGACCGGCGTGCCGGCCCCGAAGCGGCGCTCCGGC
>CAZEGY010000504.1:0-2282 GCA_964511815.1 uncultured Rhodovulum sp. | reverse complement strand
GAGAAGGAGAGCATGGCGACGCGGGGCTCGTCGCCGAGGAGCGCCGCGCAGGAGGCCGAGGCGGCGAGCGCGATCTCGGCGAGCTCCTCGGCGTTCGGGTCGACGACGAGGCCGCAGTCGGAGAAGACGAAGCCGCCCTTGCGGCCGTGCCCGGGGTTGCAGAGCAGCATCAGGAAGAAGCTCGACACGAGGCGGGTGCCGGGGGCGGGGCCGATGATGCGCAGCGCGGTGCGGACGGTGTGGGCGGTGGTGGCGACGGCGCCGCCGATCATGCCGTGGGCGCGGCCGTCGCGGACCAGCATGGCGGCGAAGGCGAGCGGGTCGCGGAGGATGGCGTCGGCCTCCGCCGCGTCGGGGCGGCCGGCGCGGAGGGTGCGGTAGGCCTCGGTGAAGTCGGGGAGGAGCGGCGAGGTCGCGGGGTCGACGATCTCGAAGCGGGCCGGGTCGCCGCCGGCGGCGACGAGGCCGTCGGCGACGGTGGCGGTGCGGCCGAGCAGGGTGAGTCCGGCGAGGCCGTCGGCATCGGCGCGGACGGCGGCCGCGAGGATGCGGGGGTCCTCGCCCTCGGCGAGGACGATGCGGCGGCGGGCGGCGCGGGCGGCGGCGAACAGGCGGTCGAGGGGCTGCATCTCAATGGCCTCCGTGGCCGAGCAGCTCGAGGCCGCCGAGGATGACGACGGCGAGGAACAGGGTCTCGGCGACGATGAGCGCGATGGCGGTGACGCCGACCTCGCGGATCGAGCGCATCGAGGTCTTCATCCCGACGGCGGCGATGCCGAGGACGAGGGCCCAGCGGGAGGCGTCGACCATGAGGGCGGCGGCGGGGGCGGGGACGAGGCCGACCGAGTTCGCCACGGCGAGGACGATGAAGCCGATGACGAAGCCGGGAAGGAGCGGCGGGCGGGCGCCCTCGCCGACGGCTTCGCCGGGGACCCAGTGGCGGATCGAGAGGGAGTAGGCGAGGACGACGGGCGCGAGCAGGGTGACGCGGAAGAGCTTCACCAGGGTCGCGGCCTCGCCGGCGGTGTCGGAGACCGAGAAGCCGGCGCCGACGACCTGGGCGACGTCGTGGATGGTGGCGCCGAGGAAGATGCCGGTCGCCTTGTCGTCGAAGCCGAGGGCGGCGCAGATGATCGGGTAGGCGACCATGGCGGTGGTCGAGAGCAGCATCACCGAGATCACCGTGAAGATCAGGTTGCGCTCGGAATGCTCGTTGCGGGGCAGCACGGCGGCGATCGCCATGGCGGCGGAGGCGCCGCAGATCGCGACGGCGCCGCCGGTGAGCAGCGCGATCCGCCAGCCGCGGCCGAGGACGCGGGCGGCGAGCAGGGCGAAGCCGATGGTGGCGGCGACCGCGAGGACCACGAGCGCGATGGTGTCGAGGCCGATGCCGAGCAGGAGGTCGAAGCTCATGCGGGCGCCGAGGAGGGCGACGCCGAGGCGGAGGACGGTCCGGCTGGTGAAGGCGATGCCGGGGGCGGCCGCCCCCTCCTCGGACAGGAACTGGAAGGCGATGCCGAGGAGGAGCGCGAGGAGGAGGGTGGGCGCGCCGTAGTGGTCGGAGAGGAACTGGGCCGCGAGGGCGATCACCAGGCAGGCGAGGACGCCGGGGGCGAGGCGGCGCACCGGGTCGGCGAGGCGGCGGACGCGGCTGTCGGGGAGGGGGGTCGTGTCGGTCATCGGCGCGTCCTCGAGGTTGAAACGGTGGGCGGCGTCTCGCGCGCGAGACAATGGTCAAGCCATTGAAAACGCTAGCGAAGCGTTGTGGCGTTAACCGACCGGAAACCAAGGTTCTCCGGTCGGTCGACGCCTTCTCGGGCCGGCGTCGGGGGCGCCGGGATGGCGGCGCCCCCGAGCGGTCACGCCGGGATCTGCTCGCGCATGTCCTCCTTGCGGACGCCGGCGACGGAGACCGGCTTCTTCATGGCGTCGCGGCGGAAGGGCTCGCCGAGCTCCTGGTTGAGGACGATCTCGACGAAGGTGGTGACGCCGTCGTCCATCTGCTCCCTGACGGCGGTGCGCAGCACCTCGGTCAGCTCGTCCATGGTGTGGGCCTGGACGCCCTTCAGCCCGCAGCCCTCGGCGACCTTGGCGTAGTTCACGCCGACGTTGAGCTCGGTGCCGACGAAGTTGTCGTCGAACCACAGCGTGGTGTTGCGCTTCTCGGCGCCCCACTGGTAGTTGCGGAAGATCACCATGGTGATCGGCGGCCAGTCGTTGCGGCCGCAGGCGGTCATCTCGTTCATCGAGATGCCGAAGGCGCCGTCGCCGGCGAAGCCGAT
>CAZEGY010000503.1:0-2302 GCA_964511815.1 uncultured Rhodovulum sp. | reverse complement strand
CAGGACATGGAGTTCGTGCAGTTCCACCCGACCGGCATCTACGGCTCGGGCTGCCTGATCACCGAGGGCGCCCGCGGCGAGGGCGGCTACCTGACCAACTCCGAGGGCGAGCGCTTCATGGAGCGCTACGCCCCGACCTACAAGGATCTCGCCAGCCGCGACGTCGTCTCGCGCTGCATGACGATCGAGATCCGCGAGGGGCGCGGCGTCGGCCCGAACAAGGACCACATCGAGCTCAACCTCAACCACCTGCCGCCCGAGGCGCTGGCCGAGCGGCTGCCCGGCATCTCGGAGAGCGCCAAGATCTTCGCCGGCGTCGACGTCACCAAGGCGCCGATCCCGGTGCTGCCGACCGTCCACTACAACATGGGCGGCATCCCGACCAACTACTGGGGCGAGGCGCTCCACCCGACGGAAGCCAACCCCGACCGCATCCAGCCCGGGCTGATGGCGGTCGGCGAGGCGGGCTGCGCGTCGGTCCACGGCGCCAACCGGCTCGGGTCGAACAGCCTCATCGACCTCGTCGTCTTCGGCCGCGCCGCGGCGATCCGGGCGGGCGAGGTCGTCGAGCGCGCGACGCCGAACCGCCCGCTGAACCCGGCCTCGGTCGAGGCCGCCGTCGAGCGCTTCGACCGGCTCCGCCACGCCGACGGCGCCATCCCGACCGCCGACCTCCGCCTCGAGATGCAGAAGACGATGCAGGCCAACGCCGCGGTCTTCCGCACCGACAAGGTGCTCCAGGAAGGCTGCGACGAGATGGAGAAGGTCGCCGCCAAGGTCGCCGACCTCAAGGTCACCGACCGCTCGCTGATCTGGAACTCCGACCTGATGGAGACCCTCGAGCTCACCAACCTGATGCCGAACGCGCTCGCCACCATCTTCTCGGCGGTGGCGCGCAAGGAGAGCCGCGGCGCCCACGCGAGCGAGGACTGGCCGGACCGCAACGACGCGGAGTGGCGCAAGCACACCCTCGCCGTCGTCCACCCCGACGACACGGTCACCCTCTCCTACCGGCCGGTCCACCTCGATCCGCTCACCCCCCACGACAAGGGCGGGATCGACCTGAAGAAGATCGCGCCGAAGGCCCGCGTGTACTGAGGACACCTCCAGATGTGCGAGTCCGCGGAAGACGAGCCTTGCACCCTCCGGTCTCACGACGCGCCGGGGCGGGACGCGACGTGCGCCTGAGCGCCCTCTTCCGCCGCCGGCCCGCCGACGGAGCGTCCTTCGTGATCCGGCACGAGGGCCGCGGCTTTCAGGTGCCGTCGCGTCCCGGCCCCGACTACCTCCTCGACAAGATGCGCCGCAAGCGCGGCTTCTACGAACTCGACCTGCTCACCGCCCTGCGCGCCGTGACGCCGCCCGGCGGCGCCGCGCTCGACGTCGGAGCCAACGTCGGCAACCACACGCTCTACTTCGCCGGCGTGATGGGCCTGCGCACCTGGGCGTTCGAGCCGATGGAGACCAACCTCGCGCTGCTCCGCCGGCTGGTCGCGCTCAACGACCTCGCCGACCGCGTCGAGATCGTGCCCGTCGCGCTTTCGGACGCGCCCGGCGCGCTCTGGCTCGAGGCGCCGGACCCGGACAACCCCGGCACCTTCCGGGCCGTCGCCGAGGAGCGCGGCGCCCGCGTCGAGGCGATCCGTCTCGACGACGCCCTCGACCGCTTCGGACTCGCGCCCGGCGACGTCTCGCTCCTCAAGATCGACGTCGAAGGTCACGAGGAGCGGGTGCTCGCCGGCGCCCCGCGCCTGCTCGCCGAGGGCGGCGCCGTCCTCGCCGTCGAGGTCTTCGACCCCGCGGCCTACGACCGCCTGACCGCCCGCCTCGGGCCGCTCGGCTACCGCGCGGCCGCGGTGCACTGCGCCACCCCGACCGTGATCTTTCGCCGCGGCGCCGCCGACGCCGAGGCGGCGGTGCGGGCGCGGATCGCGTCCTACGCCGCGAGGGCACCGGCATGACCGCCGCGACCCCCGCCCCCCGCCCGCCCTTCGGCGCGCGCATCCACTTCATCCGAACGTTGCCGCCGCACGTGGTCCGCGAGGTCTCGACGTTCGCGATCCGGAACCCGCGGCGGGGCGCGTCTTCCTCGCGGGACAGACAAGGAGCCAGGTAGCATGGTTGAGCTGACCCTTCCGAAGAACAGCCGGATCACCACCGGCAAGACCTGGCCGAAGCCCGCGGGCGCGACCAACGTGCGGACCTTCCGCATCTACCGCTGGGACCCCGACACCGGCCAGAACCCGCGCGTCGACACCTACTTCGTCGACATGGACACCTGCGGGCCGATGGTCCTCGACGC
>CAZEGY010000502.1:0-2304 GCA_964511815.1 uncultured Rhodovulum sp. | reverse complement strand
CTCGACCTCTACTTCGCGCGCCACGACGGCCAGGCCTGCACCATCGAGGACTGGCTCGCGGTGTTCGAGGACGCCTCGGGACGCGACCTCGCGCAGTTCAAGCGCTGGTACGGGCAGGCGGGCACGCCGCGGGTGAAGGTGGCCGAGGCCTGGGACGGGGCGCGCTACGCCCTGACGCTGGCGCAGACCACCGCGCCGACGCCGGGGCAGCCGACGAAGGAGCCGCTGGTGATCCCGGTCGCCTTCGGCCTGCTCGGGCCGGACGGCGGCCAACTCGCCGAAGGGGTGCTCGAGCTCGCCGGGGCGGAGCAGCGCTTCGAGTGGGAGCTCCCGGCCCGGCCCGTCGCCTCGCTGCTGCGCGGCTTCTCGGCGCCGGTGATCGTCGAGCGCGAGATCGCGCCCGCCGACCGGGCCTTCCTCCTCGCCCACGACCGCGACCCCTTCAACAAGTGGGAGGCGGGACGGGCCTACGCGCTCCTCCTCCTCGGCCGCCTCGCCACCGACCCGACCGCCGACGTCGACGGCGCCTGGCTCGACGCGATGGTGGCGGTCGCCGACGACGCCGGCCTCGACCCGGCGCTCAAGGCGCTCGCCCTCGGGCTGCCCGCCGACGAGGAGATCATCTCCGACATCGCCGGGAGCGGCGGCGTGCCCGACCCGCGCGCCGTCCACCGCGCCCGCCGCGCGCTCCACGGGGCGGTCGCCGCCGCCCTCGGCGACCGCGCCGCCCGCCTCCACGCCGAGAACGCCGTGCCCGGGCCCTACAGCCCCGACGCGGCCGCCGCCGGCCGGCGCGCGCTCCGCGCCCGGGCGCTCGGCTTCCTGACCGCCGCCGACCCCGACGCGGCGGCGGCGAAGGCGCAGTTCGACGCCGCCGCCGACATGACCGAGCGGATGGCGGCCTTGTCGCTGCTCGTCGCCCACGGCCAGGCCGAGGCGGCGCTGGCGCGCTTCCACGCCGACTGGGCCGGCGACCGCCTGGTCATCGACAAGTGGTTCGCGGTGCAGGCGAGCCTCACCCCGCCCGACGCCGCGGTGGCGACGGTGTCGGCGCTCTCCCGCCACCCCGACTTCGACTGGCGGAACCCGAACCGCTTCCGTTCGTTGATCGGCGCCTTCGCCTCGGCCAATCCGGCCGGGTTCCATGCGGCCGACGGCAGCGGCTACCGCCTCGTCGTCGACTGGCTCGTCGAGCTCGACGCGCTGAACCCGCAGACCACCGCGCGCCTCGCGGCGAGCTTCGGAACCTGGCGGATGTTCGACGCGGGGCGGCAGGCGCTGATGAAGGGCGAGCTCGACCGCCTCGCCGCGCGGCCCGGCCTGTCGCGCGACACCGGCGAGATCGTCGGCCGCCTGCTCGGACGCGAGGGCGCCTGACGGCGGCTTGTCACGCCGGCGTCAAGGTGAGACGGTAGGGGACGATACCATGCGCGAGATCCTGGACCAGCTGATCGAGGAACGGGCGCCCTGGCTGCGGCGCAAGGGCCCGCTGGTGCGACTGGCGCGCCCGCTGCTCCACCGCGTGCTCCAGTACGACAAGACCCTGCGCGTCGGCGAGGCGCTGGAGCCGATGCCCGGCGGCGCGGCGATGCAGTCGCTCGCCGAGATGATCGCCCTCCACGTCGAGGTCTCGGGGCTCGAGAACGTGCCGCGCTCCGGCCCGGCGATGATCGTCGCCAACCACCCGACCGGCATCGCCGACGGCATCGTGCTCTGGGGCGCGCTGGCGCGGATCCGCCCCGACCTGTTCTTCTTCGCCAACGCCGACGCGATCCGCGTCCTGCCCCAGCTCGCCGAGCTCATCGCCCCGGTCGAGTGGCGCCCCGAGCGGCGCAGCCACAAGCAGAACCGCGAGACCATGGACTACGCCCGCACCGCCTTCGCCGACGGCCGGCTCGCGGTGCTCTTCCCCTCGGGCCGCCTCGCCAAGCGCACCTGGTGGTGGCTGAACGAGCGCCCGTGGATGGCCTCGGGGGCGATGATGGCGCGCAAGTTCAACCTCCCCGTGGTGCCGCTCCACGTCACCGCCCGCAACTCGGCGCTCTTCTACCTCTTCGACCGCATCCACCCGACGCTGCGCGACATCACCCTCTTCCACGAGGTGCTGAACAAGACCCGCCAGCGCTACCGCCTGACCATCGGCACCCCGATCGACCCCGAGACCCTGCCCTCGGGCTCCGCCGAGGCGATCGAGGTGCTCAAGGCCCGCACCCTCGAGCTCGGCGGCCGCAAGCCCCAGACGGTGCTGACCGCCCCGATCTACGGCCGCCCGCTCAAGCCCGCCCGCCTGCCGGTGTGACGCCC
>CAZEGY010000501.1:0-2310 GCA_964511815.1 uncultured Rhodovulum sp. | reverse complement strand
GCCGCCCGCCCGCGCCGAGCCGGGCGCGCCGCCACGACCCCGGCGGCACGCCGACGTGCTTCTTGAACGCCCGGTTGAAGGCGGCCTCGGACTCGTAGCCGACCGCGGCCGCGGCCTGGGCGATGCTGACCCCGCTCGACTCGATCTTGCCGGCGGCGAGCTGGAGGCGCCAGGCCGCGAGGTACTGCATCGGCGGGGTGCCGATCAGCCGCGCGAAGCGCTCGGCGAAGACCGAGCGCGACAGCCCGACGCGCTCGGCGAGGAGGTCGAGGGTCCAGCGCGCCGCCGGCTCGCCGTGCATCAGCTCGAGCGCCCGGGCGATGTGGCGGTCGCGGAGGCCGGCGAACCAGCCGGTGGCGTCGGGCGGCAGGGTGGCGATGTGGCGGCGGATCGCCTGGAGGAAGAGGAGCTCGCCGAGCTTGCCGAGGAAGCTCTCCATCCCCGGCCCGGGATCGGCGCTCTCGCGCAGCGCCGCCCGGGCGGCGTCGACGATGACCTCGGTGCCGCTCGCGCGGGCGTCGACGTGCATCAGCCGCGGCAGCGCCGCGAGCACCGGGTTGAACGGCCGGGCGTAGCCGAGGAAGCCGCAGACGTAGCGCGTCGGGGCGCCGCCGCCACCGTAGTCGCTGAAGACGTAGGGCAGCCGCCGCCGCGTCGGCCGCCGGTAGAGCTCGAGGTCGGGCGCCTCCGCCCGCAGGTCCGGCGCGCTCGCCATCACGTGGCGGTCGCCGCCCGGCACCACCACCGCGTCGCCGGTCGAGAGGCGGACGGCACTCGCCGGATCGTCGGCGAGCCGCGCCCAGCACTGGCCGTCGAGGACGATGTGGAAGAAGATCACCTCCTCGAACTCGGGCATCACCCGCGCCCCGACGCGGTCCGCCGCCGGGCTTTCGGCCACCCACGGCGCCCGGGCGCGGATGTCGAAGTAGACCGCTCCCCTGAGGCGCACCGCGTTCAACACGTCCGACAGAACGTCCATGCCGGCGAGTATCCGCCCCGCCGGACGCCGGGGCAAGCGAGCCGGACGACCGGACGACGATCGTGGACGGACGGGCAAGGCTTCGGGCGGCGGCGCCATCGGCTGCCACGGTGCGCGAGCGTATCCTCGGAGACGCATGTTTCATCGCGACTTCTTGGAGACGACGAGATGCTTGACCAGGATCTGCCCTCCGCCCTCCGGGCGACCCTTCGCGGCGAGGTGCTGACCGCCGGCGACGCCGGCTACGCGGCGGCGCGGGCGCTCTACAACGGCATGATCGACCTCCGCCCCGCGCTGATCGCCCGCTGCGCCGACGTCGCCGACGTGATCGCGGCGGTGGGCTTCGGCCGCGACAACGGCCTCGCCATCGCCATCCGCGGCGGCGGCCACAACGGCGCCGGCTTCGCCAGCGTCGAGGGCGGGCTCGTCGTCGACCTCTCGGCGATGCGCGGCGTGCGCGTCGACCCGGCCGCGCGCACCGTGCGCGTCGAGGCCGGGGCGACCTGGAGCGACGTCGACCACGCGACCCACGCCTTCGGGCTGGCGGTGCCCTCGGGGATCTTCGCCGGCACCGGGGTCGCCGGGCTGACCCTCGGCGGCGGCCACGGCTACCTGTCGCGCAGGCACGGGCTCACCGTCGACAACCTGCTCGAGGTCGACGTCGTGCTCGCCGACGGCCGCTTCGTCACCGCGCGCGCCGACGACCACGCCGACCTCTTCTGGGCGCTGCGCGGCGGCGGCGGCAACTTCGGCGTGGCGACGAGCTTCGTCTTCCGGGCGCATCCCGTCACCACCGTCTTCGGCGGCCCCCTCGCCTACGACGTCGCCGACGCCGGCCGGATCATGCGGCGCTACCGCGACTGGCTGCCGACCGCGCCGGAGGCGCTCTGCGTCTTCCTCGGCCTGAAGTCGGTGCCCTCGCTCGACCCCTTCCCGCGCGACCGCTGGGGCCAGCGCATCTGCCTGCTGATGACCTGCTTCGACGGCCCCGAGGAGGCCGGCCGCCGGGCGATGGCGCCGCTCCTCGACGCCCTGCCCGCGCCGTGGTTCGACTGGCGGAGCACGATGCCCTACCCGGCGATCCACCACCTCTTCGACGGGGTGCTGCCGCCCGGGCTCCAGTGGTACTGGCGCGGCGACTTCGTGCGCGAGCTCCCCGACGCCGCCATCGAGGCGCACCTCGCCGCGGCGGCGCGCGCCCCGACCGAGCTCTCGGTCATGCACCTCTACCCGATCGACGGCGCGGTCCGGCGCAAGGCCTCCGACGCCACCGCCTGGGCCTGCCGCGACGCGACCTGGTCGATGGTGATCGCCGGCATCGACCCCGACCC
>CAZEGY010000500.1:0-2318 GCA_964511815.1 uncultured Rhodovulum sp. | reverse complement strand
AGGTTAGCGGGTCAGGGCTCCAGCGGACGGATGGTGCGCCGCTTCTGCAGCCGTAGCGCCCGGGCGCGTAGCGAGTCGACGAGGACGGCGAGGAAGATGATGCCCGCCATCAGGATCGGCTGCAGGTAGAGGTTGGCCCCGGTGAACACCAGGCCCGACTTTACCGTCTGGATAAGGGTGGCGCCGACCACGCCGCCGAGGGCGCTGCCGATGCCGCCGAACAGGCTGGCGCCGCCGAGGACGGCGGCGGCGATGACGTCGAACTCGCGGCCCTCGCCGAAGCCGGCGTCGAGGCGGCCGATCTGGGAGATGACGACGAAGCCGGCGAGGCCGGCGCAGGCGCCGGAGATCACGTAGACCCGGGCGCAGATCCAGTCGACGGGGAGGCCGGCCTTGCGCGCCGCTTCCGGGTCGTTGCCGACCGCGTAGATCTGGCGGCCGAAGGCGGTGCGGGAGAGGACGAGGTGGGAGGCGAGAGCGAGGAGGGCGAAGGCGATGATCGGCATCGGCACGCCGGCGACCGAGGAGCGGCCGAAGTCGCGCATGGCGCGGTCGAAGTCGAACTGCTGCGAGCTCGTCAGGAAGGCGCCGAAGCCGCGGAAGGCGAAGAGGGTGGCGAGGGTGACGATGAAGGGAATGATGCGGAGGCCGACGATGGCGGCGGCGTTGATGGCGCCGAGGACGCCGCCGGCGAGGACGGCGACGAGGAGGCCGCCGGCGACGCCGATGCCGAGGTCGCGCATGGCGAAACCGGCGACGAGCGGCGCGAGGTACATCACCGAGCCTACGGAGAGGTCGATGCCGGCGGTGAGGAGCACGAAGGTCATGCCGATGGCGGCGATGCCGATGAAGGCCGCCTGCTTGACGATGTTGCCGAGGCTCTCGGGGGCGAGGAAGCCCGGGGTCTGGGCGCCGAACCAGACGAGGACGGCGACGAAGATGAGGAGCGTCGCGTGGCGGAGGGCAAGGTCGGTGAGGCGGGTCATGCGCGCACAGGGGCCCGCACAGTGCGGGCCAAGGGCAAGACGTTGAGATAATTGGATGATCGTAGCATCGCTAACCACTTCGAAACGAAGGTAAATGTGCGATGAATGCTCATGCGACCACCTCGCGGAAGGCGCTGGCGAGGATCGGCTCGCGGTCGAAGGGGGGCGTGAAGCCGGCGACGATCTCGCCGCGGCTCATCACGAGGATGCGGTCGCACATGCCGATGAGCTCCTCGAGCTCGGAGGAGATGAAGAGGACGCCGCCGCCGCCGGCGGCGAGGCGGTCGGCGAGCGCGTAGATCTCGTACTTGGCGCCGACGTCGACGCCGCGGGTCGGCTCGTCGAGGATGAAGAGGCGGGGGTCGCGCATCAGCCACTTGCCGATGACGACCTTCTGCTGGTTGCCGCCGGAGAGCGCCTTGACCGGCTGGCGGGCGATGCTGGCGGCGCGGATGCCGAGCTCGGCCCTGGCGCGCTCGGTCGCCTCGGCATGCGCCTCGCGGTCGAGAAGCGCGAGCGGGCCGCGGCCGAACTCGCGCACGGCGGCGAGCGAGAGGTTGTCGGCGACGGACGCCTCCATGAGCAGGCCCTCCTCGCGGCGGTTCTCGGTCACGAAGGCGAGCCCGGCGGCGATTCGCTCGGCCGGCGGCCCGGCGAGCGGCTGGCCGGCGAGTGTGAGCGTCCCGGCGGCGAGCGGGTCGAGGCCGAAGAGGGCGCGGGCGAGCTCGCTGCGGCCCGAGCCCATCAGGCCGAAGAGGCCGAGGATCTCGCCGGCGTGGACCTCGAAGCCGACATTCTCCATGACGCCGGGCTGGGTGAGCCCCTCGGCGCGGAGCACGACCTCCGCGGTTCTGGCCGCGGTGCGCTCGGGGAAGAGGCCGGAGAGGTCGCGGCCGATCATCGAGCGGATCATTCGCTGGACGGGGAAGTCGGCCGCGGCGCCCTCGTCGACGAGGCGGCCGTCGCGGAGGATGGCGATGCGGTCGGAAAGCCGCGCCACGTCGCCGAGGATGTGGCTGATGTAGATGATCGTGCGCCCCTCGGCCTTGAGCCGGGCGATCACGTCGAAGAGGCGCGCGGTTTCGCGCAGGGTGAGCGAGGTCGTCGGCTCGTCGAAGATGATGAGGTCGGCCGAGCGGTGCAGCGCCTTGGCGATCTCGACGAGCTGGCGCTCGCCGGGGGCGAGCTCGCCGACGATGGCGTCCGGCGCGTGGTCGAGATCGAGGCGCTTCAGGAGCGCGCGCGTCGTCTCGAGGATCCGCCCCCGGTCGATCAGCCCGAAGCGGCGGGGGAAGCCGTCGATGAAGACGTTCTCGGCGATCGAGAGGTTGG
>CAZEGY010000499.1:0-2322 GCA_964511815.1 uncultured Rhodovulum sp. | reverse complement strand
CCGTGGGTCTTGCCGAAGGTGTGGCCGCCGGCGATCAGCGCGACGGTCTCCTCGTCGTTCATCGCCATGCGGGCGAAGGTGTCGCGGATGTCCTTCGCCGAGGCGAGCGGGTCGGGGTTGCCGTCCGGGCCCTCGGGGTTGACGTAGATCAGGCCCATCTGCACCGCGGCCAGCGGGTTCTCGAGGTCGCGCTCGCCGGAGTAGCGGCTGTTCGGATTGTCGCTCGGCGCGAGCCACTCGCCCTCGGCGCCCCAGTAGATCTCCTCGGGCTCCCAGGTGTCGACGCGGCCGCCGGCGAAGCCGAAGGTCTTGAAGCCCATCGACTCGAGGGCGACGTTGCCGGCCAAGACGAAGAGGTCGGCCCACGAGATCGCGCTGCCGTACTTCCTCTTGACCGGCCAGAGCAGGCGCCGGGCCTTGTCGAGGTTGGCGTTGTCGGGCCAGCTGTTCAGCGGCGCGAAGCGCTGCTGGCCGCCGCCGGCGCCGCCGCGGCCGTCCTTGAGCCGGTAGGTGCCGGCCGAGTGCCAGGCCATGCGGATGAAGAGGCCGCCGTAATGGCCGAAGTCCGCCGGCCACCACGGCTGGCTGTCGGTCATCAGCGCCGTCAGGTCGGCCTTCAGCGCCGCGTAGTCGAGCGACGCGAAGGCTTCGGCATAGTCGAAGTGGTCGCCGAGCGGGTTCGACTTCTCCGAGTGCTGGTGGAGGATGCCGAGGTTCAGCCGGTTCGGCCACCAGTCACGGTTGTTCCGCATGGCGGTGCTCGAGGCGATCCGCGCCTGCGGCGCCATCGGGCATCGGGCCTCCGGTTCCTCGTTGACTTCGAGCGCGTCCATGTCTTGCTCCATTCCGGCCGCGCTCCGCGAAGGCGGGCGGCCCCATCGTGGCTGATGATCGTGCGCGTTCCGGCGTACCGAGCCGGTCCGACGCCGGTATAGACCCCCGACGCGATAATTGGAAATTGCATTTCATGATCGTTTCGATAACTTCCTCCTATGAACGTGACGCTGAAACAGCTCCGCTATCTCGCGGCACTCGCCACCGAAGGTCACTTCGGGCGGGCCGCGGTGGCGGTCAACGTCAGCCAGCCGGCGCTGTCAGTGCAGATCCGCGCGCTCGAGGCCTCCCTCGGCACCGCGCTCGTCGAGCGCGGCGGGCGCGAGGTCGTGATAACCCCGACCGGCCGCGAGATCGTGCGCCGCGCCCGGCGCATCCTCGACGAGGTCCGCGAGATCGAGCAGGTGGCGCGCTGGGACCGCGGGCTCGCCGGGCGGCTCCGCATCGGCGTCATCCCGACCGTCGCGCCCTACCTGCTGCCGCGGGCGCTGCCGCTGCTCCGGGCGCGGCACCTCACCCTCGACCTCGGCATCCGCGAGGCCCACACCGAGCGCCTCGTCGAGGAGGTCCGCCAGGGCGCCCTCGACGCCGCGGTGATCGCCGTCGTCGACACCGCCCCCGATCTCGCCGCGGTGCCGCTCTTCACCGACCGCTTCCTCCTCGCCGGCAGCGCCGGGCGACTCGCCGCCGCCGGCGCGCCGCTCCGCCCCGAGGAGATGGAGGCCGAGCAGCTCCTCCTCCTCGACGACGGCCACTGCCTGACCGACCAGGCGCTCGCCGCCTGCTCGGTCGATCGCGCCCGCACCCGCATGGACCTGCGCGCCGCGAGCCTGACGACGCTCTGCCGCCTCGTCTCCGAGGGCTTCGGCCTGACGCTGCTGCCCGAGATCGCCGCCCGCGCCGAGTGCGCCGCGGCGCCGGCCCTCCGCCTCGCGCGCTTCGCCGAGCCCGAGCCGGCGCGCGCCGTCGCCCTCGTCCGCCGGGCGCTCGCCGTCGACGACGGCTGGTTCAGCGAGCTCGCGACCATCCTCGCCGAGGCCGCCGGCACCGAGATCGCCGCCCTCGCCGCGACCGAAGCGGCAGGCGGGGCGCCGGGTGGGGCGCCGGGCGAAACTTCTGGCGAAAGCGTTTCGTCGAATTGACCGGCTGACAATCCCGCGGCGGCGTCCTATCTTGCCCGCGACCATCGACGG
Source organism: uncultured Rhodovulum sp. (assembly GCA_964511815.1). Lineage (GTDB taxonomy): Bacteria > Pseudomonadota > Alphaproteobacteria > Rhodobacterales > Rhodobacteraceae > Amaricoccus. The sequence continues at coordinate 295 of CAZEGY010000499.1, read as the reverse complement.
AGTGCCTGATGAGCGACCGGGATCTGAGCGACCGCGCGCAACGCCATCCCGAGAAGGCGCGCAAGGCCGACACGCCGATGCTGCGCAAGCCCGACTGGATCCGCGTCAAGGCGCCGACCTCCGAGGGCTACCGCAAGACCCGCGACATCATGCGCGAGAACCGCCTCGTCACCGTCTGCGAGGAGGCGGGCTGCCCCAACGTCGGCGAGTGCTGGTCCCAGGGCCACGCCACCATGATGATCATGGGCGAGATCTGCACCCGCGGCTGCACCTTCTGCAACGTCGCCACCGGCCG
>CAZEGY010000498.1:0-2327 GCA_964511815.1 uncultured Rhodovulum sp. | reverse complement strand
ACCGACGCGGTCGTGTCACGCCGGCCGGCGCGGCAGGGCGGCGGTGGCTACGACGCGCGGCTGAAGCGCCCGCCGGCCGCGAGGTAGCCGTCGAAGCCGCTGGCGATGATCCGCGCCAGCGGCAGGCCCGCGGGCAGGATGGTGAGCCCGCCGGCGTCGGCCGCCACCTTGTCCCCGAACCGCTCTGCCACCGCTGCGACGTCGTCGGCGAGGAGGGCGCCGTCGGTCCCGAGCGCCCCGAGATCGAGGCGGAAGTCGCAAAGCAGCATCTCGATCGCGCGGGCCCGCACCCTGTCCTCGGCCCCGAGCGCGTGTCCGCGCGCGCCCGCCAGCGCGCCCTCCGCGACCCGCCGGTGCCAGGCCGGCGTCGCGGCCGCGTTCTGCACGTAGCCTTCGGCGAAGCGCGAGATCGACGACGCCCCGAGCCCGATCAGCGTCGGGCAGTCGTCGTCGGTGTAGCCCTGGAAGTTCCGCCGCAGCCGCCCGGCGCGCGCCGCCGTGCTGAGCCCGTCCCCGGGCCGCGCGAAATGGTCGATGCCGATCCGCTCGTAGCCCGCCGCCGCGAACCGCTCGGCGGCGCGCGTCGCGAGCTCCAGGCGGGCGAGGTCGTCGGGCAGGGCGGCCTCGTCGATCAGCTTCTGCCGCTTCGACGCCCACGGCACGTGCGCGTAGCCGAAGATCGCCGTGCGGTCGGGCGCCAGCGCCAGCGTCCGCTCGACCGTGGCGGCGAGCCGCGCCTCGGTCTGGTGCGGCAGCCCGTAGACGAGGTCGGCGTTCAGCGACGCGATCCCCGCGGCGCGCAGGTCCGCGACGGTGCGGGCGGTCGTCTCGTAGCTCTGGAGCCGGCCGATGGCGTGCTGGACCAGCGGGTCGAAGTCCTGGATGCCGAGGCTCGCCCGCGTCATGCCCTCGGCGGCCAGCGCGTCGATCTTGGCGCGGTCGACCATCGTCGGGTCGATCTCGACGGAGAAGTCGAGCCGCCCGGCCGGCGGGATCACCCGCCTGATCGCATCGGCGACCCGCCGGATCAGCGCCGGGGGCAGGATCGTCGGCGTGCCCCCGCCCCAGTGCAGCCGCCCCATGCGCACGCCGCCGGGCAGATGGCGCGCGACGAGGGCGAGCTCGGCCTCGAGCGCCGCGACATAGGCCTCGACCGGCGCCAGGCTGCTCGTCCCCTGGGTGTGGCACGCGCAGAACCAGCAGAGCCGCTCGCAGAACGGCACGTGCAGGTAGACCGAGACCGGCACCGCCGGGTCGAGCCGCGCCAGGCATTCCGCCTGGAACGCCGCGCCGACGGCCGGCGAGAAGTTCGGCGCGGTCGGATAGCTCGTGTAGCGGGGCACGCGCGCGTCGAAGAGGCCGAGCCGGCGGAGGTCGTCGATCCTGTGCATGCCCGTCCTTTCGCACGGCGGGCCGCGACCGTTCTTTGCGCAGGATCAAATCCGGCGCGCGAGGAGACGACTCTTCGCGCACCTCATGGGCCGCAGCTCTCAGACGCCGAGGCTGACGAGGCCGCCGGGGTGGCGGAGGACCCGACCCGCGAGCTCGAGGTCGACGAGCGCGGCCGCGACGGCGGAGGCGGGCAGGGCGAGGGCACGGGTGAGGGTGTCCTCGCTCACCGGCGCGGGGCCGAGGAGCCCGAGGAGCCGGCCCCCGAGCGTCCCGTCGTCGACCGGAACCGGCGCGGGCGCCGGCGACGGGGCCGGCCGGGGCGGGTCGGCGAGCGTGGCGGCGAGGGCCTCGGCGACGTCGGCGGCGTCGCGCACCAGGGTGGCGCCGTCGCGGATCAGCGCGTTGCAGCCGCCGGCGCGGCCGTCGAGGGGGTTGCCGGGCACCGCCATCACCTCGCGACCCTGGTCGAGGGCGTTGCGGGCGGTGATCAGGCTCCCCGAGCGCACCGCCCCCTCGATGACGACGACGCCGAGCGCGAGGCCCGAGACGATGCGGTTGCGGCGGGGAAAGTCCCGGGCGCGGGGCTCGTGGCCGATCGGCATCTCGGAGAGGCGCAGACCCTGCGCGGCGATCTCGGCGGCGAGGCCGGCGTTCTCGGGCGGATAGACCACGTCGACGCCCCCCGCCTGCGCGGCGACGGTGCCGGTCGCCAGCGCCGCGCGGTGGGCGGCGGCGTCGATGCCGCGGGCGAGGCCCGAGGCGACGGCGAAGCCGGCGGCGCTGAGGTCGGCGGCGAGGCGCGCCGCCATCCGGCAACCGAGGGCGGAGGCGTTGCGGGCGCCGACGAGGGCGACGGTCGGGCGCGCGGCGAGGGCGGGATCGCCGATCGCCCAGAGGAACGGCGGCGGGTCGGGGATCGTCGCGAGCAGCGGCGG
>CAZEGY010000497.1:0-2338 GCA_964511815.1 uncultured Rhodovulum sp. | reverse complement strand
CGTCACCGCCGCGCAGCAGGCCGCCCCGACACCCTGAGCCCCCTGCCCTCCCCCGCGGCCCATGCCACCCGTGGCGGGGAAGGATGCCTTCGGGCGTACCCCAGCAAACCGGCCCGACCGTCGTGCGGGGCGTGCGGCAGCGCGACCGCGCCCCGCAACCCGCACCATGTCCCACGTCTCGCTGATCTCGTCGGGCCCTCAGCCGGAGAAACGAAGAAAACGCTTGCGGGCATCCGGTGGCCAGGACCGGGATCTTCGAGCTCGGGAACGGGAGCCACGCTCGTCAAGCGGAGACTGCGCGCGCCTCCTGTCTCAGCGCCGCGAGAAGGTCGTGGAACCGGTCGCGCAGCCAATCGGCGATGCCTGCTGGGCGGACGCCTCGCGGTGCGCGTGGATCGTGACCGACATGTCGACTTCCGTTGTCGGCGTCGAGGAGACGTCGGGCCCCAAGAAAGTTCGCAGTTGACCCGAAGTATGAATCCATCGTGACATCGCCGGACCTGTCCGTCTCACCCGAGAGGACGATCGATGGATGCCCCAACCTCCGGCGCGATAGGCCAGCTCGACAAGGCGCCGCTTCCCCAGGTCCTGACGACCCTCGCCGTCACGCCCGACCGCGGCCTCTCCGCCGCCGAGGCGACGGCCCGGCTGGCGAAGTACGGCCCCAACGGCATCGCCGCCCACGAGGAGAGCTTCGCGAAGAAGGTCGCGCGCTGCTTCGTCGGCCCGATCGCCTTCATGATCGAGGCCGCCGCCATCGTCTCGGCGATCCTCGGCCACTGGCCCGACTTCTTCATCATCGTCGGCCTTCTCGTCTTCAACGCCGTCCTCGACCTCTGGCAGGACCGCAAGGCGACGAACGCCCTCGCCGCGCTGCGCAAGGGCCTCGCCCCCGAGGCGACCGTCCTGCGCGACGGCGCGTGGAGCACCGTCGCGGCCGCCACCCTCGTCCCCGGCGACATCGTCCAGATCCGCCTCGGCGCCATCGTGCCGGCCGACCTCCGCCTCGTCGCCGGCACCTACGCCTCGATCGACCAGTCGGCGCTGACCGGCGAGTCGCTCCCCGTGGCGAAGAAGATCGGCGACGAGGCCTACTCCGGCTCGATCGTCAAGCAGGGCGAGATGCAGGGCGTCGTCATCGCCACCGGCGGCCAGACCTTCTTCGGCCGCACCGCCAAGCTCGTGGCGAGCGCCGGGGCGACGAGCCACGCCCAGAAGGCGATGTTCCAGATCGGCAACTTCCTCATCGTCTTCGGCGCCGTCCTCGCGGCGATCCTCGTCGCCACCCAGCTCTACCGCGAGATCGTCGTCGCCGACGACTGGCGCTGGGACGACCTGCTCGGCATCCTCCAGTTCGTCCTCGTCCTCCTCGTCGCCTCGATCCCGGTCGCCATGCCCGCGGTCTTCTCGATCACCATGGCGCTCGGCGCCCTCGATCTCTCCAGGCAGAAGGCCATCGTCTCGCGCCTCGCCGCCATCGAGGAGATGGCCGGCGTCGACATCCTCTGCACCGACAAGACCGGCACCCTCACCAGGAACCAGCTGAAGCTCGGCGACCCGATCCTCGTCGCCGCCACCGACCCCGAGGCCGTCGTCCTCGCCGGCGCCCTCGCCTCGCGCCTCGAGGACCACGACCCGATCGACACCTGCGTCATCGAAGGCCTGAAGGACCCGAACGCCCCGAAGGCGTGGACCATCGAGGCCTTCACCCCCTTCGACCCCGTGACCAAGCGCACCGAGGCCAAGGCGAAGGACGCGGCGGGCCACGAGATCGCCGTCGCCAAGGGCGCCCCCCAGGCCATCGTCGACCTGACCAGGCCCGCCGCCGACGTCGCCGCCAGGGTCAATGCGACCGTCGCCGCCCTCGCCGCCAAGGGCAACCGCGCCCTCGCCGTCGCCCGCTCCGACGACGCAGGCCAGACCTGGTCGCTCCTCGGCATCCTGCCGATGTTCGACCCGCCGCGCGATGACAGCAAGGCGACGATCGACGCGGTCAGGGCCAAGGGCATCGCCGTCAAGATGATCACCGGCGACGACACCGCGATCGCCATCGAGGTCGCCCGCGAGCTCGGCATGGGCACCAACATCGTCGCCGCCGCCGACGCCTTCCCCAAGGACATGGACCCCGACCACGTCCCCGGCCCGATCGTCGACGCCATCGAGAAGGCCGACGGCTACGCCCGCGTCTTCCCCGAGCACAAGTACGCCATCGTCAAGGCCCTCCAGAGCCGCGGCCACCGCGTCGCCATGACCGGCGACGGCGTCAACGACGCCCCGGCCCTCAAGCAGGCCGACTGCGGCACCGCCGTCTCCGGCGCCACCGACGCCGCCCGCGGCG
>CAZEGY010000496.1:0-2343 GCA_964511815.1 uncultured Rhodovulum sp. | reverse complement strand
ACCCCGGCCCCTTAGCTCAACTGGATAGAGCAGCGGACTTCTAATCCGCAGGTTGCAGGTTCGAGCCCTGCAGGGGTCGCCATTGATTAGAGCTACGGGGCTCACTTCACCCGCTTGGACACCATCGACAGGGAGGGGCAGCCGTTGGCGCACACCTATCCGAACCACGGGCGCATCGACGGCCCGATCGTGATGATCGGCTTCGGTTCGATCGGCCAGGGCACGCTGCCGCTGATCGAGCGCCACTTCACCTACGACCCCCACCAGGTCACCGTCATCGACCCGACCGACGAGCACCGCACCTTCCTCGAGCAGCGCGGCGTCCATTTCATCCATACCGCCGTAACCCCAGAAAACTACAGGGCGCTTCTCACCCAGCTCTTCCCCGCAGGCCGGGGCTTCTGCGTGAACCTCTCGGTCGACACCGGCTCGCTCGACCTCATGCGCCTCTGCCGCGAGCTCGGCGTCCTCTACGTCGATACCGTCGTCGAGCCGTGGGCCGGCCACTATTTCGACCTCTCGCTCTCTGCCGCCGACCGCACCAACTACGCCCTGCGCGAGACCGCCCGCGCCGAGAAGCGCGCCAATCCCGGCGGCACCACCGCGGTCTCCTGCTGCGGCGCCAACCCCGGCATGGTCTCCTGGCTCCTCAAGGAGGCCCTCCTCCGCCTCGCCGCCGACACCGGCGCCCCCGCCGAGGCGCCGAAGGACCGCGCCGGCTGGGCGGAGCTGATGCGCTCGCTCGGGGTCAAGGGCGTCCACATCGCCGAGCGCGACACCCAGGCGGGGAGGGACGCCAAGCCCTTGCACTGCTTCGTGAATACCTGGTCGGTCGAGGGCTTCGTCTCCGAGAGCTTCCAGCCCGCCGAGCTCGGCTGGGGCACGCACGAGCGCTGGTTCCCGCCGAACGGCCATCGCCACGAGAAGGGCTGCAAGGCGGCGATCTATCTCGACACCCCGGGGATGCTGACCAAGGTCCACACCTGGACCCCGGAGGCGGGGCCCCAGTACGGCTTCCTCGTCACCCACAACGAGGCGATCTCGACCGCCGACTACTACACCGTCGGCGCTGGTGATGCGCCCGAGTACCGGCCGACCTGCCACTACGCCTACCACCCGTGCGGGCAGGCGGTGCTCTCGCTCCACGAGATGCTCGGCACCGGCAAGGTGCAGGAAAAGCAGAAGATTCTCGACGAGAACGAAATCCTCTGGGGCGAGGACTGCCTCGGCGTCCTCGTCTACGGACATGCGCGGAACGCCCTCTGGTACGGCTCGCGCCTCTCGATCGAGGAGACCCGCGCCCTCGCCCCCTTCCAGAACGCCACCGGCCTCCAGGTGACGAGCGCGGTCATCGCCGGCATGGCCTGGGCGCTCAGGAACCCGCAGGCGGGCATCGTCGAGACCGAGGAGATGGACCACGCCTTCTGCCTCGACGTGATGCGCCCCTACCTCGGCCGCATCGAGGCGCACTATACCGACTGGACGCCGATCTCGACGCGCTGGGCCCAGTTCGCCGAGGAGATCGACGAGAGCGACCCCTGGCAGTTCCAGAACGTGCTGGCGACGTGACCGTGTAACGAACCTCGGGTCTCCTCCGAACGGGAGTGCGACGGCGGCGCTTCGGGGGCGCTTCGCTTTCCGCGCCGCCGGCCCTATCTTCCATAGCGATCACGAGAGAGGAGACGCCGATGTTCGGCCTGCTCAGGAAGACCGAGATGCCCGCCGCCGGGACCGCGCTCCCCGGCCGCCCGGACGCGATCCCGACCGCGGCGGAGAACTTCGTCACCGGCCGCCCGCTGAAGGGGCCGTTCCCCGAGGGGATGGCGCAGGCGATGTTCGGCATGGGCTGCTTCTGGGGCGTCGAGCGCAAGTTCTGGCAGTTGCCCGGCGTCCACGCCACCGCCGTCGGCTACGCCGGGGGCGCGACGCCGAACCCGACCTACGAGGAGGTGTGCAGCGGACGCACCGGGCACAACGAGGTCGTGCTCGTCACCTACGACCCGGCGGTCGTGAGCTACGACACCCTGCTCAAGGCGTTCTGGGAGGGCCACGACCCGACCCAGGGCATGCGCCAGGGCAACGACGTCGGCACCCAGTACCGCTCGGGCATCTACGCCTTCACTCCCGCGCAGAAGGCCGCGGCCGAGGCGTCGCGGACGGTCTACCAGGAGCGGCTGGCGAAGGCCGGGCTCGGGCGGATCACCACCGAGATCGTCGACGCACCGGCGTTCCATTTCGCCGAGGGCTACCACCAGCAGTACCTCGCCAAGAACCCGGCCGGCTACTGCGGCGTCGGCGGCACCGGCGTGAGCTGCCCGATCGGGGTGGTGACGGCGGACTGAC
>CAZEGY010000495.1:0-2367 GCA_964511815.1 uncultured Rhodovulum sp. | reverse complement strand
CGGGCCGACATCCTCGCGGGCGGAGCCCGCTTCGATCGAACACGGGCCGGCGCGGCGTCCGTCCGAGGAATCCGCCGCGGACTCTCAGAGGGCCATGTCGTCGCGGTGGACGAGGGCGGCGCGGCCGCTGTAGCCGAGGAGCGCGGCGATGCGGTCGGAGCGGTGGCCCATGATGATGCGCGCCTCGCGCGAATCGTAGCCCGCGAGGGCGCGGGCGACGACGGCGCCGCCGGGGGCGGCGATCTCGATCGGGTCGCCGCGGTGGAAGCTGCCCTCGATCGCGGTGACGCCGGCCGGGAGCAGCGACTTGCCGCGGCCGAGGGCGGCGACGGCGCCGGCGTCGACGGTGACGCGGCCGCGGGGCTTCATCCCGAGGATCCAGCGCTTGCGCGCGGCGCGCGGGTCGCCGTCGGGCTCGAACCAGGTGCAGGTGGCGCCGTTCGCGAGCGCGGTCAGCGGGCGGTGGACGGCGCCCTCCATGATCGCCATCGCGCAGCCGGCGCGGACGGCGACGCGGGCGGCCATGATCTTGGTCTTCATGCCGCCCTTGGAGAGCGCGGTGCCGGTGCCGCCGGCCATCGCCTCGATCTCGGGGGTGATGGTCGGCACCACGTCGAGGCGGCGGGCGGTCGGGTCGAGGCGGGGGTTGGCGGTGTAGAGGCCGTCGACGTCGGAGAGCAGGACGAGGACGTCGGCGCCGGCCATGCTCGCCACCTGGGCGGCGAGGCGGTCGTTGTCGCCGTAGCGGATCTCGTCGGTCGCCACGGTGTCGTTCTCGTTGACGATCGGCACGGCGCCGAGGTCGACGAGGGTGCCGAGGGTGCGGCGGGAGTTGAGGTAGCGGCGGCGGTTCTCGCTGTCCTCGAGGGTGACGAGGACCTGGGCGGTGGTGATGCCGTGCGGCGCCAGCGCGCTCTCGTAGGCGCGGGCGAGGCGGATCTGGCCGACGGCGGCGGCGGCCTGGCTCTGCTCGAGGGCGAGCTCGACGGCGGGGAGGCCGAGGACGCGGCGGCCGAGGGCGATCGAGCCCGAGGAGACGAGGATCGCCTGCTGGCCGCGGGCGCGGAAGGCGGCGACGTCGGCGGCGAGCCCTTCGAGCCAGTCGAGCCTCAGGCGCCCGGTCTCGTCGTCGACGAGGAGCGCCGAGCCGATCTTGACGACGATGCGGCGCGCGGCGGCGATGCGGGCGGCGGAGGCGCCCCTGGCGGCGGTCAGGGTCTCCATGCGTCGGGGGCGGGCTCGGCCGCCTCCTCCCGTGCCGCGGCGATGGCGGCGCGCAGCGCGCGCAGGACCTCGGTGACCCCCTGCCCCGCCGCGCCGGACAGGCGATGGACGGTCATGCCGCTCGCCTCCGCGAGGGTGTCGGCGGCGGTGTCGGCCTCCTCGGGCGAGAGGGCGTCGATCTTGTTGAGGCCGAGGACGCGGGGCTTCTCGGCGAGGCCGGCGCCGTAGGCCTCGAGCTCGCCGAGGATCACGGCGTAGTCCTCGGCGAGGGTCTCCGAGGTGCCGTCGACGAGGTGGAGGAGGACGGCGCAGCGCTCGACGTGGCCGAGGAAGGTGTCGCCGAGGCCCCTGCCCTCGTGGGCGCCCTCGATCAGGCCGGGGATGTCGGCGACGACGAACTCCGCCCCGTCGACGCCGACGACGCCGAGGCCGGGGTGGAGGGTGGTGAAGGGGTAGTCGGCGATCTTCGGGCGGGCGTTCGAGGTCGCGGCGAGGAAGGTCGACTTGCCGGCGTTGGGGAGGCCGACGAGGCCGGCGTCGGCGATGAGCTTGAGGCGCAGCCAGAGGGTGCGCTCGACGCCCTCCTGGCCGGGGTTGGCGTTGCGGGGCGCCTGGTTCGTCGCCGACTTGAAGCGCAGGTTGCCCCAGCCGCCGTTGCCGCCGCGGGCGAGGAGGACGCGCTGGCCGGGGGTGGTGAGGTCGGCGACGCGGGTCTCGCCGTCGTCGTCGAGGATCTCGGTGCCGACCGGGACTTTCAGCACCACGTCGTCGGCCGACTTGCCGGTGCGCTGCTTGCCCATGCCGGGCTGGCCGTTCCGGGCGAAGAAGTGCTGCTGGTAGCGGTAGTCGATGAGGGTGTTGAGGCCGTCGACCGCCTCGGCCCAGACGTCGCCGCCCTTGCCGCCGTCGCCGCCGTCGGGGCCGCCGAACTCGATGAACTTCTCGCGGCGGAAGCTGACGCAGCCGTGGCCGCCGCCGCCGGAGCGGATGTCGATGCGGGCGTGGTCGAGGAACTTCATGTCAGGCGGCCTCCGGCCGGAGGGCAGCGGAAAGCCCCGTCTGCTCGCGCGCGGGCAAGGGGTCAACCGATTGATTTCCAAGGGTTTCCGTTCGCGCGTTAACCATCTGGAAAGCTGCACGACA
>CAZEGY010000494.1:0-2369 GCA_964511815.1 uncultured Rhodovulum sp. | reverse complement strand
CGGCAGGCCCTCGATGTCGCCGACGGTGCCGCCGATCTCGCAGAGCATGAAGTCGACGTCGCCGTCGCCGATGCGGAGGAAGTCCTTGATCTCGTTGGTGACGTGCGGGATCACCTGGATCGTCCGGCCGAGGTAGTCGCCGCGGCGCTCCTTCTCCAGCACGTTCGAGTAGATGCGGCCGGAGGAGATCGAATCGGTGTTGCGGGCGGCGACGCCGGTGAAGCGCTCGTAGTGGCCGAGGTCGAGGTCGGTCTCGGCGCCGTCGTCGGTGACGAAGACCTCGCCGTGCTCGAAGGGCGACATCGTGCCCGGGTCGACGTTGAGGTAGGGGTCGAGCTTGCGCAGGCGCACCGAGTAGCCGCGGGCCTGGAGGAGGGCGCCGAGGGCCGCCGACGCGAGGCCCTTGCCGAGCGACGAGACCACGCCGCCCGTGATGAAGATGTATCGCGCCATCGTTGCTGCTCCCGTGCCCTGGCCGGATTGTTGGTTATGCGAGCCGAGGCTGCACGGGACTCAATCTATACGCGAAGGTCGTGACGAGGGCAAGGGCTCCGCGCAAGATGGTGTGGGCCGGCGCCGGCGGGCAACCAGAGGTTGCCCCGAACCGGCGCGGGCCGGGGTGTCACTGGGCCGGCGGCGGGGTGGCCGGGCCGCCGCCGGGCGGCGTCGCCGGGACGGGCGCCGGGGCCGGGGCCGGGGCGGTCTCCGGCGCCGTCTCCGTCGGGGCGGGGGCGTCCGCGCCGGCGGCGGGCGGCGTCGCCGGGGCGGTGCCGGGCAGGAGGTCGCCCTCGAGGCCGGGGGCGGCGGGCGTGGTCGACATCGGGATCGAGGTGCCGAGGCGGTCGATGACCGAGCCGCTGCCGGTCTCGCGGGCGGCGAGGACGGTGAGGACGAGGCTCGTCACGACGAAGGCGGCGCCGAGCGCCCAGGTGACCTTGGAGAGCGCCGTGGCGGCGCCGCGGCTCGTCATCAGGCCGCCGCCCCCGCCCATGCCGAGACCGCCGCCCTCGGAGCGCTGGAGCAGCACCACGAGGATCAGCGCCAGCGCGAGCAGGAGATGGATGGTGAGGATGACGGCTTGCATGGGGGGCCCGGGGCGCTCGTTCGGTTGACGGGGGTCTCTAGCGGCTGGGGCGGGAGATGTCGAGAGCGGTCGCGGCGAAAGCCGGCGGCCGGTCCGCCGCCGAGGGGGCGGACCGGGGTCGGGCTATCCGGCCGGGAGCCGGCCGGACAGGGCCGAGCCGTCGCGCCAGCCCCAGGCGTCGGCGAGGGCGAGGCAGTCCTGCCACGGGGCGATGCCGTCGGTGGTGCCGACGGTGCGCAGCGAGGCCGCGGCGGCGGCGTGGGCGAGGCGCAGGCGGTCGGCGAGGGGGTGGTCCTCGTGGGTCGCGTAGAGGAAGCCCGCGGCGAAGGCGTCGCCGGCGCCGTTGGCGCCGCGGACGGCGTCGGGGGGCACGGCGACCGAGGGGCAGCGGACGACGCCGCCGGCGCGGTCGAAGGCGAGGGCGCCGGCGGGGAAGTGGATGGCGAGGACCGCGACCGACGAGCGCTCCATCACCGCGGCGCCGGCGGCGAGGCAGGCGTCGATGTCGGTGGTGCCGCCGCTCGTGGTGCGGCGGCCGGTGATGGCGCCGACCTCGTAGTCGTTGATGACGAGGGTGTCGAGGTGGGGGAGGCAGGGCTCGGTCAGCGCGCGCAGCCGTTCGGGGGCGATCTGGACGAGCTCCATGTTGGTGCGGAGGCCGGCGGCGCGGGCGGCCTCGAGGGTCGCGACCCAGCCGTTGGGCTCGCCCTTCCACGGGGCGTCCATGATCTCGTGGATGCCGGGGAGGCCGAGGTGGAACCAGCGGGCGGTGCGGCCCTCGAAGTCGAAGAGGTCGGGCGAGAGGTGGGCGCTCGATCCCGGCTGGAAGAGGTGCACCCGCCGGCCGGTGGCGCGGATGCTGTAGGCGTCGGTGAAGTTGGTGCGGACGCCGGGGAGGACGCGGAGGCCGCTGCGCTCGATGCCGGCGGCGTCGGCGGTGGCGAGCAGGACGGCGCCGTCGGCGTCGTCGCCGACGACGCCGATCGTCGCGACCGGCATCGACGGGTCGAGCCGGCGCATGTCGACGGCGAAGTTGCAGCCCGAGCCGCCGCCGTCGACGCTCGACGACAGGATCTCGACGACGACGTCCTCGGCAGGCCAGGTCTCGACGAGCTTGTTGTGGTCGGCGCACCAGGTGCCGCCGGTCAGGAAGCCGCGGCGCGTCGTCATCGGGGAGATCCCGGCGAAGGGCACGTTCCGATGCATGGCGTCGCGCGCGCGCGACGCCACTTAAGTTGCTGATAATGCGGCATTAGTCCTCGCGCGTTAACCATGCGTTCATATT
>CAZEGY010000493.1:0-2375 GCA_964511815.1 uncultured Rhodovulum sp. | reverse complement strand
CCGTCGGGCCGACATCCTCGCGGGCGGAGCCCGCTTCGATCGAACGCGGCGTGCGGGCCGGGGTGCGCCCGAGGAAACCAGCGTATCCCTCTCTCTCCCCCGGGTGTCGTGTAGCTTGCCGTTCGTTCGTACTCGTGGAGCGAGCAGCAGCACGGGCGCGGGCGGTATTGCGGAGGGGTCAACTCCAGCATCGGCGGGCCTTCAGCTGTCCAGCTCGGCCAGGACGCCGTGGCGCGAGCGGGTCAGCCGCTTGTAGGCCGACCGGTCGCGGCGGTGGGTCTCGCGCCAGGCGCGCAGCCCGTCGAGGACGTCGCGTGCCTCGCGCCGGTGGCCCTCGACCGCCTCGAGGCGCGGCTGGCGCAGCCCGGCCGGGACGGGGACGACCTGCGCGACGATCTCGCCCGCCGCGACGTGCGCCGCCCCCGGCGCGGGCGGCAGGGTCAGGACCAGGTTGACCGGGTTGGGATACCAGTCGCTGTCGACGAGGCCGGCGACGAGCTCGAGCCGATCGGCCCGCGGGCGGTTGACCGGAGCGGTGAAGAAGAGGCCGACCCCCTCGGGGGTGCGCCAGACGTAGGGCAGGTGCAGCTTGACCTGGTCCTGCTGGTCGGGGCGGTCGAAGAAGCTGAGGCCCGGCATCGGCGCGGTGCCGATGCGCGCCGCGATCTCGGCGGGGACGGCGAAGGCGTTGCCCGCGAAGCCGAGCTCGGGGCTGTCGACGACGTAGAAGGCCCGCTCTGCGCAGCCCCCCGGCACCGGCGAGCGAAAGGTGCGCGCCCCGGCGGGCGCGTCCGCCGGGCGGCAGTAGCCCCAGGCGAAGGGCGAGGGGATCGCCAGACCGAGCGCCGCCGCGGCGGTGAACGGCAGGCACTGCTCGCGGACGCCGTAGCCCGGCGGCGGCCGCTCGCGGGTGCGGGGCGAGGCCGGGCGCGGCGGGAGGAACCGGGCGACCAGACCGATGACGGCCACCCGGTTCGGCGTCGGTCGCCGCGCGCCGGCTTCGCTCACAGGGTGTGCTCGGGCGGCGCGCCGATGAAGAAGGCGGCGTTGTTGGCGTTGACGCGCCCCTTGCCGTACTTCAGCGGATCCTGGTCGCCGACCTTGTCGACGAAGCTGTTGACCAGCCAGCGCACCTGCTTGTTGTTGGCGCCGCGGTGCGAGCCCCAGGCGAGGGCGGCGACGCCGGAGACGTGCGGACAGGCCATGGAGGTGCCGCTCATGGTGCCGTAGCCGCCGTCACGGGTGGTCGAGAGGACGCTGACCCCCGGCGCGCAGACCTCGAGCTCCGGGCCGCGGCTGGAGAAGCCGGCGACGGTGTCGGTGCTGTCGACCGCGGCGACGGCGACGACGTGCGGGTACTTCGCCGGGTAGCCGACGGTGTTGGCGCCCGGCCCGGCGTTGCCGGCGGCGGCGATCAGCAGGACCCCGTCGTTGTAGGCGGCCTCGCACATGTCGCCGAGCGCCTGCGGCGCGCCCGGCCCTCCGAGGCTCATGCTGGCGATGCGCGCGCCCTTCTTCTCCATGATCCAGTCGAGCGCGGCGATCAGCCAGCTCCACTGGCCGCTGCCGGAGCCGGAGAGCACCTTGACCGGATGCAGGTAGGCGTAGGGCGCGACGCCGACCACGCCCATGTCGTTGAAGGTGGCGGCCACCGTGCCGGCGCAGTGGGTGCCGTGGCCGTGGTAGTCCTCGGTGGTGCTCTCGCTCGTCACGAAGCTCTTGCCCTCGTGCAGGTTGGCGACGAGGTCGGGATGGTCGGAGTCGATGCCGGTGTCGCAGATGAAGACCTTGATGCCCTTGGCCTGGCTGATCTGCCAGGCGTCGGGCGCCTTGATCTGCGACACGCCGGTCGGGATGGTCTGCGCCAGGACGTTCGGCTGGCCCTCGCGCAGCAGGTCGATGGCGAACATCTGGCCGTCTTCCTCGACCCGGGCGACGTCCTTGTCCTTCTCGAGCGCGGCGATCTGGTCGTCGGTCAGGCGCGCCATCAGGATCGGCGCCTCGTAGCGGTTGACGTCGTAGCCGATCGTGTCGAGATCGGCGCCCGACGCGACCGCCCGGGCGTTGATCGACACGTCGTCGGCGGTCAGGAACCTGACGTCGGCCCCGATCGCCTCCTGCAGCATCTGTTGCTTGTCCGCCTTGCGCGAACGCTTGTCCTTCCGCTTGAAGGTGACGATGACTGGCTTGCTGGAACTGTCGGTCGATTTGGCCATAATGACCCCCTGTTCATCCGTGGACACCAAAAACCCCGGCAATTTACTGCCGGTCCAAATTCACTTGTCGCAGATGTATTCGGTCGTGTTCCGACTCAACTAATGCCCGAACGATACCACGAAACGCGTGCGCGCGTCGAGCATGGGCGCAGGGATGCC
>CAZEGY010000492.1:0-2396 GCA_964511815.1 uncultured Rhodovulum sp. | reverse complement strand
TCCTTGATGTCCTTGACCGAGCGCGCGCCGGTCTCCTCGTCGACCTCGAAGACGATCAGGCGCAGGGTGACCTTCAGCGGCGCGGCATAGGTCATGTCGCGCTGCATGCACTCCTCGACGTCGTACTTCGGCGCCTCGAGCTCGTACTTGACGAACTCGAGAACCGCGGTCTCGTTGAAGTCCTTGATCGGAAAGACCGACTGGAAGGTGCCCTGGATGCCCTCGCCATCCCGCGGCCTGTCCTCGTCTCCGGAGCGCAGGAAGAGATCGTAGCTCGACTTCTGAACCTCGATGAGGTTCGGCATCTCCGCCACCTCGCGGATCTTGCCGTAGAACTTGCGAATGCGCTTGTGACCGGAATACCGCTGAGCCATGCTCGAACCTCTTGATCTGCAGTGCCAGTCATCCGGCGGGGAACGGATGACGGGTCGTGCCGGACGCGCTCGGCCCTATGCTTGCGCGGCTTCCCACACCGCACACCCGGACCGCCTTGCGTCTTTTGCAACGCCCGCACGCGGGCCCTCCAAGAGACGCATGAAGCTGGACCCGCGAATCTCGCGGCTCCAGCCGATTCACACTGGTTAACGCAACTTCAAGTTGCGTGTCACCTCACTTCAGCTCGACTTCCGCGCCAGCGTCGACGAGCTTCTTCTGGATCTCCTCGGCCTCGGTCTTGGAGACGCCTTCCTTGACGGCCTTGCCGCCGGCCTCGACGAGATCCTTCGCCTCCTTGAGGCCCAGGCCGGTGATGGCGCGGACTTCCTTGATGACGTTGATCTTCTGGGCGCCGGCCGACTTCAGGATGACGTCGAACTCGGTCTGCTCCTCGGCGGCCTCGGCCGGGGCGGCGGCAGCCGGACCCGCAGCAATGGCCACCGCGCCCGCAGCGGGCTCGATGCCATACTCGTCCTTGAGGATCTTCTTCAGCTCGGCGGCCTCGAGCAGGGTCAGGCCCACGATCTCTTCCGCCAGTTTTTTAAGGTCTGCCATTTTCAGGTTCCATCAGATAGGGTGTCTAGTCCGGTGTGGCAAGGGTCTTGCCCCACGCAGGCACAAGCGGTTGACTCAAGCCGCCTCACGCTCCTCGAGGGTCGTGAGGATCGCCGCGATGTTCGCGGCGGGCGCCCCGATCGCCGACGCAAGCTGTGCCGCCGGGCCGCCGATGGTCGCCACGATCGAAGCGATGAGCTCCTCACGCGACGGCATGGCGGCGACGGCCGTGACCCCAGCCTGGTCGAGCGGCGTCGCCCCCATGGCACCCCCGAGGACAACAAGCTTCTTGTTGGCCTTGGTGAAGTCCTCCACCGCTTTCGCGGCAGCGACCGGGTCCTCTGAGTAGGCGAGCACCGTCATGCCCTTCAGGAGGTCCCCCATCCGCTCGGCGGGGGTGTCCTTCAGGGCGATCTTGGCGAGCTTGTTCTTGGCGACGCGGACGCTGCCCCCAGCCTGCTTCAGCTTGAGGCGGAAATCCGTCATCTCGGCAACCGACATGCCCTCGTAGTGCGCGACCACGACGACACCAGAGTCCGCGAAGATCCGGCCGAGTTCCTCGACCACACCTTCTTTCTGGGCTCTATCCACTTCGTTGCTCCAAGTTTGGCCCCATCGGGTCTCCCCTCCGGCGCCGGCTCTAGGTCGCCGGGGCTCTCCCCGGCGTCTCGGGTCCGCAATCGGGTCCCGCCAACACCGCCCGGAGTGACCTCCGATCCGATCCTGATCGTTCCCCGTCTCGGGCAGGATTTCCGCCGGTCTCCCGGCAACCCACCGTCTCGGACAGTCGGGCGGGTCTCCCCGCCCGGAACATCCCCCGGTCGCCCGGGGGAATTCGCTTACTCGGCGCCGACCGCGCTCGCGATGTCGACGGTCACGCCCGGCCCCATGGTCGAGGCGAGCGAGATCTTCTTCAGGTAGGTGCCCTTGGCGCCGGTCGGCTTCGCCCGGTTCACCGCCTGCACGAACGCCTTGACGTTCTCGACGAGCGCCTCCGGCGCGAAGCTCGCCTTGCCGACGCCGCCGTGGATGACGCCCGCCTTCTCGACGCGGAACTGGACCTCGCCGCCCTTGGCGTTCTTCACCGCCTGGGCGACGTCCATCGTCACCGTGCCGACCTTCGGGTTCGGCATCAGGTTGCGCGGCCCGAGGATCTTTCCGAGCCGCCCGACGATCGGCATCATGTCCGGCGTCGCGACGCAGCGGTCGAACTCGATCGTGCCGCCCTGGATCGTCTCCATCAGGTCCTCGGCCCCGACGATGTCGGCCCCGGCTTCCTTGGCCTCGTCGGCCTTGGCGCCGCGGGCGAACACCGCCACCCGCACCGTCTTGCCGGTGCCGTTCGGCAGGTTGACGACGCCGCGGACCATCTGGTCGGCGTGGCGCGGGTCGACCCCGAGGTTCAT
>CAZEGY010000491.1:0-2404 GCA_964511815.1 uncultured Rhodovulum sp. | reverse complement strand
CCGGCCGACCGCGATTGACCCCGGGCGCAGGCCCTTGTTACCAGCGAATCCTGACGAGGGCTGAAAGGACCGGCCGATGTTCCAGGATTTCCATCGCCGGACCACGCCCGAGACCGCGGCGCCGCGCCTCGCCCTGCTCCGCGCGGCGATGGCGGCGGCCGGCGTCGACGCCTTCCTCGTGCCGCGCGCCGACGCCCACCAGGGCGAGAACGTCGCCCCCCGCGACGAGCGCCTCGCCTGGCTCACCGGCTTCACCGGCTCGGCCGGGATGGCGCTCGTCACCCGCGACCGCGCCGGCATCTTCGTCGACGGCCGCTACCGCCTCCAGGTCCGCGACGAGGTCGACACGACGCTCTTCACCGTCCTGCGCATCCCCGAGGACAAGCCCGCCGACTGGCTGCTCGAGGCGCTGCCGGGCGGCGGCCGCCTCGGCTTCGACCCGTGGCTGCACACCGCGAAGGAGATCGACGGCCTCGAGGCCGCGCTCGGCGACCGCCAGATCGGCCTCGTCCGGGTCGCGAACCTCGTCGACGCGGTGTGGGCCGACCAGCCCGCCGCGCCCGCGGCCCCGATCGTCCCCTACCCCGACGCCCTCGCCGGCCGCACCTCGGCCGAGAAGCGCGCCACCGTCGCCCAGGGCCTCGTCGCCCGCGACCTCGCCGCCGCGGTCCTCACCCTCCCCGACTCGATCGCCTGGCTCCTCAACGTCCGCGGCGCCGACATCGCCCGGACGCCGGTGCCCCTCGCCTTCGCCATCCTCCACGCCGACGGCCGCGTCGCGCTCTTCACCGATCCGGCCAAGGCCGACGCCGCCCTCCGCGCCCACCTCGGCCCCGAGGTCGAGATCCGCCCCGAGGCCGAGCTCGCCGCCGCCCTCGACGCCCTCCGCGGCCGCGTCGCCGTCGATGCGGCGAGCGCGCCGGTCTGGATCGCCGACCGCCTCGCCGACCCGGCCGGATCGGGGGGCGCCGAGCTCGTCCGCGAGCGCGACCCCTGCATCCTGCCCAAGGCGACCAAGACCCCGGCCGAGATCGCCGGCGCCCGCGCCGCGCACCTCCGCGACGCCGCCGCCGTCGCCCGCTTCCTCGCCTGGCTCGACCGCGCCGCCCCCGCGGGCGGGCTGACCGAGATCGACGTGGTGCGCAAGCTCGAGGCGTTCCGCGCCGCCCCGGGCGAGCTGAAGGACATCTCCTTCGACACCATCTCCGGCGCCGGCCCCAACGGCGCCATCGTCCACTACCGCGTCACCGAGGCCTCGAACCGGCAGGTGCGCCCGGGCGAGCTCCTCCTCGTCGACTCCGGCGCCCAGTACCTCGACGGCACCACCGACATCACCCGCACCGTCGCCGTCGGCACGCCGCCCCCCGAGGCGATCCGGCCCTTCACCCTCGTGCTCAAGGGTCTCGTCGCCATGTCGCGCCTGCGCTGGCCCGAGGGCCTCGCCGGGCGCGACATCGACGCGGTCGCCCGCGCCGCCCTCTGGGCCGCGGGCTACGACTACGACCACGGCACCGGCCACGGCGTCGGCGCCTACCTCGGCGTCCACGAGGGGCCGCAGAGCCTGTCGCGGCGCGGGCTCGAGCCGCTCCTCCCCGGGATGATCCTGTCGATCGAGCCCGGCTACTACCGCGAGGGCGCCTTCGGCATCCGCATCGAGACCCTCGCCGTCGTCACCGCGCCCGAGGTGCCCGCCGGCGGCGACCGGCCGATGCTCGGCTTCGAGACCCTGACCCTCGCGCCGATCGACCGCCGCCTGATCGACGCGGACCTGCTCGAGCCCGCCGAACGCGCGTGGCTCGACGCCTACCACGCCCGGGTGCGCGCCGCGGTCGAGCCGCGCGTCGACCCCGACACCGCCCGCTGGCTGCGCGCCGCCTGCGCGCCGCTCTGACACAACGAGAAGGAACAGACGATGCCGCTCTCCGACCTCACGATCGTGCCCGCCGAGGGAACCTGGGTGGTCCGCGCCGGCGGCGCCGTCATCGGCGAGAGCGACCGCGCGCTCGAGCTCGTCGAGGGCGACGGACCGCCGGTCATCTACTTCCCCCGCGAGGACCTCGGCATGGCCTTCCTCGAAGCCTCCGCCACCACCGCCGCGAGCCGCGTCCTCGGCGACGCCCGCTACTTCAGCATCGTCGCCCGCTCCGGCGTCATCGCCGACGCCGCCTGGTCCTACGAGGCGCCCCGCGACGGCGCCGAGCGCATCGCCGGCCTCATCGCCTTCGACAGCCGCCTCGTGGCCATCGAGGGCGTCTGAGACCCGCGGCGGGCCGTGCGGCCGTGCGGAGGCGCGCGCGCCCCCAATCGTGGTTTCCCGATGGTCGAGCTGCACGACTCTGGAGAGAGGATACGGGTGGCTTCCTCGGGCGGACACCGCGCACGCCACCTTCGATCGAAGCGGGCT
>CAZEGY010000490.1:0-2418 GCA_964511815.1 uncultured Rhodovulum sp. | reverse complement strand
CCATGTGGTCGCGCCGGGCGCAGGAGTACGAGCAGAAGATCAACTCGGGCGACCTGATCTCGATCGCCGAGGTGGTGCGCGACCTGCACCGCAACGACGACCAGCGCGAGCAGAGCTATTCCGAGCGCCAGCTCTACGAGGCGGCGCTCGAGCGGCTGACCCGCGAGGTCGCCGCGGTGAACGGCATCGAGGAGCTCAAGGCCCAGCAGGCCGTGGACGAGGTGCTCGGCGGCCGCGTCGCCGCCTGAGCCGCGCCTTCGACCGACATCGAGAAGGGGCACGCCTTGCCGGGCGTGCCCCTTTTTCGTCTTCACGCCCCGCCGTCGTCGTCCGGCCGCGGCGCGACCCGGAGGATCGCCGTACCGAGGGCGGCGGGTCCACGAACGCCTGTCCGGCGATGAACAACGATGTCGGTGAGGCCGATGCCGGCGAGCTGGCCCCAGCCGCAGGAGTCGGGGTTCACGGCGAGCCCGGCGCGGACGGCCACGCGCGCACAGGCGACCGTGGCGGGCGGCTTGCCGCCATCGTCCCTTTCGCGCGGCTACTCGCGGCGGCGATGCTCCTCGAGCCGCGGCATGATCTCGACGAAGTTGCAGGGGGCGTGCCGGTAGTCGAACTGGGCGGCGAGGATGCCGTCCCAGGCGTCGCGGCAGGCGCCGGGCGACCCCGGCAGGGCGAAGAGGTAGGTGCCGCCGGCGACCCCGGCGCAGGCGCGGCTCTGCACGGCGGAGGTGCCGATCTTTTCGTGGGAGAGCAGCGTGAAGAGCGTCGCGAAGGCGGTGATCGTCTTCTCGTAGACGGCCTCGTGCGCCTCGACGGTGACGTCGCGGCCGGTGAGCCCGGTGCCGCCCGTCGAGATCACCACGTCGATCTCCGGGTCGGCGATCCAGGCGCGGAGCCGGATCTCGATCGCCGCCCGGTCGTCGCGGACGATCGCCCGGCCGGCGAGCAGGTGCCCGGCGGCGGTCAGGCGCTCGACGAGGGTGTCGCCCGAGCGGTCGTCGGCGGCGACGCGGGTGTCGGAGACGGTCAGCACCGCGATCCGGACCGGGATGAAGTCGCGCTCGCTCATGTCGTCTCTCCGTCGAGGCGTCTGCGGACGAGAAGGAGGTCGGCCCACGTCTCGCGCTTCTTCTCCGGGCCGCGGAGGAGGGCGGCGGGGTGGAACGTCGCCATCACCGGCACCCCGCGCCAGTCGTGCCAGCGTCCGCGCATCCGGGTGATCCCGGCGTCGGTGGCGAGCACCGTCCGCACCGCGGGGGCGCCGAGGACGAGGAGGACGTCGGGGCGCTTCAGCTCGATGTGGCGGAAGAGGAAGGGAAGCAGCAGCGTCGCCTCGTCGGCGGAGGGGTCGCGGTTCTGCGGCGGCCGCCACGGCAGGACGTTGGTGATGTAGACCGACCGCTCCGGCTCGGCCGCGTGGCGCGACAGGCCGATCGCGGCGAGCATGCGGTCGAGGAGCTGTCCCGAACGCCCGACGAAGGGCAGTCCGGCGCGGTCCTCGTCGCGGCCGGGCGCCTCGCCGATCACCATCAGCCGCGCCGCGGGATTGCCGTCGGCGAAGACCGTCGAGCGGGCGCCCTGGCGGATGGCGATGCCGTCGAGCTCCTCGAGCGCGGCGCGGAGCGCGGCGAGGTCGCCGCAGGCGGCCGCGAGCTCCGCCCCGCCCATGGGCGGCGCGACGTTCGGGGGCGCGTTCGGCGGCGGGGGCGCCGGAGCCGGTGGCGCCGGCGCGCGGCGCGGCGGCCGGTCGCCGAGGTCGAAGCGGTCGACGGGGACCTCGCCGATCGCCTCGTCGGCGCCGAGCTCGACCTGCCAGGCGAGGGCGGCGAGATCGGCGGCGCGGGAATCGGGCGTCACGGGCGGCGGGCTCCGGGGAGGATCGGCGGCGAGCCTAGGCCAGCGGACCGCCGGACGCCAGTGGTGGCCGACGGCGGTGGCCGACGGCGGCGGCCGGGCGTCAGCGGCCGGTTGCGGTCCCGCGCCCGGCCGTCCTATAGAGGCCCGCGGGAGAACCGGAGGGCCCCTTGTTCGCGCACCGCCACCTGCTCGGCATCGAGGGCCTCTCCCGGGCCGACATCGAGGCGATCCTCGACCTCGCCGAGACCTACGTCGCGCTCAACCGCCAGTCCGACAAGCGCGCCGACGCGCTGCGCGGGCTCACCCAGATCAACATGTTCTTCGAGGCCTCGACCCGCACCCAGGCGAGCTTCGAGCTCGCCGGCAAGCGGCTCGGGGCCGACGTGATGAACATGGCGGTCGGCCAGTCGTCGGTGAAGAAGGGCGAGACGCTCATCGACACGGCGATGACGCTGAACGCCATGCATCCCGACCTCTTGGTGGTGCGGCATTCGTCGTCGGGGGCGGTCAACCTCCTCGCCTCCAAGGTCAACTGCGCCGTGCTCAACGCCGGCGACG
>CAZEGY010000489.1:0-2430 GCA_964511815.1 uncultured Rhodovulum sp. | reverse complement strand
GCCGGCGGCGAGGCCGGGCTCGTCGAGATCCTGAATGTCAGCCACGCCGGCATGACCGTCGACGACTTCAAGGCGGACGCTCGCGAATGGCTGACGACCGAGACGCATCCGACGAGCGGCCTCACCTACGCCGAGATGACCTTCCAGCCGATGCTGGAGCTGCTCGTCTACCTCCGCGACAACGGCTTCACCACCTACATCGTCTCGGGCGGCGGTGCCGACTTCATGCGCTCGGTCGCCAGGGACGCCTACGGCATACCCACCTGGCAGGTGATCGGCTCCGAGGGCTCGACCAAGTACGAGGTCGCCGAGGACGGCTCGCTTTCGCTGATGAAGGAGGGCGGCGTCAGCTTCATCGACGACAACGTCGGCAAGCCCGTCGGCATCGAGACCCACATCGGCCAGCGGCCCATCTTCGCCGCCGGCAACTCCGACGGCGACTTCCAGATGCTCGAATGGACCACCGCCGGCGACGGTCCCCGCTTCGGCCTGATCGTCCACCACACCGACGGCGAGCGCGAGTTCGCCTACGACCGCGACAGCGCCTTCGGCAAGCTCGACAAAGGACTCGACGAGGCCGACGCCCGCGGCTGGGTGGTCGTGGACATGGCCAACGACTGGAGCCGGATCTGGTCCGGTGAGAAGTGACGATCGCGCTGCCTGTCGGCGGCATCTCGAAACCCGGGAGGATACCGTGAAGAAGAGCCTGCTACTCGCCACCATCGCCGCCACCGCGGTTGGATCGGCCGTTCTCGCCCAGGAACAGACCGCGGCCGACCAGCCGAACATCCTGCTCATCATCTCCGACGACACCGGCTACGGCGACACCGGCCCCTACCTCGGCGGCGAGGCGCGCGGCATGCCGACGCCGAACATCGACCAGCTGGCGCAGGAGGGGATGATGTTCACCTCCTTCTACGCCCAGCCGAGCTGCACGCCCGGACGCGCCGCGATCCAGACCGGCCGCATCCCCAACCGCAGCGGCATGACCACCGTCGCCTTCCAGGGCCAGGGCGGCGGCCTGCCGGCCGCGGAATGGACGCTGGCCTCGGTGCTGAAGACCGGCGGCTACGACACCTACTTCACCGGCAAGTGGCACCTCGGCGAGGCCGACTACGCCCTGCCGAACGCCCAAGGCTACGACGTGATGAAGTACGTCGGCCTCTACCATCTCAACGCCTACACCTACGCCGACCCGACCTGGTTCCCCGACATGCCGGACGACCTGCGGCAGATGTTCGAGGAGGTGACCAAGGGCTCGCTCTCCGGCGTCGCCGGCCAGCCGGCAACCGAGGACTTCAAGATCAACGGCCAGTATGTCGATACCCCCGACCAGGGCGTCGTCGGCATCCCCTTCTTCGACGGCTACGTCGAGCGGGCGGCGATCGAGTTCCTCGAGGAGGCGGCGGCGAAGCCCGACACGCCCTTCTTCATCAACGTGAACTTCATGAAGGTTCACCAGCCGAACCTTCCGCACCCGGACTTCCAGGGCGCGTCGATCTCCAAGAGCAAGTACGCCGACTCGGTGGTGGAGCTCGACACCCGCATCGGCTCGATCCTCGACAGGCTCGACGCGCTCGGCCTCGCCGACGACACCGTCGTCTTCTGGACCACCGACAACGGCGCCTGGCAGGACGTCTACCCCGATGCCGGCTACACGCCGTTCCGCGGCACCAAGGGCACGGTCCGCGAGGGCGGTAACCGCGTCCCGGCAATCGTCCGCTGGCCCGGCCACGTCGCGCCCGACACCAAGAGCGCGGCGATCGCCGGCGGCCTCGACCTGATGGCGACCTTCGCCGCCGCCGCCGGCGTCGACCTGCCGACCCAGGACCGCGCGGGCGAGCCGATCATCTTCGACAGCGTCGACATGACCCCGATCTGGACCGGCTCCGGCCCGTCCGAGCGCAGGTCCTGGTTCTACTTCACCGAGAACGAGCTCACCCCCGGCGCGGCACGGGTCGGCAACTTCAAGGCCGTCTTCAACCTGCGCGGCGACGACGGGGCCGACACCGGCGGCCTCGCGGTCGACTCGAACCTCGGCTGGAAGGGCGCCGAGAGCTACGTCGCCACCGTCCCGCAGATCTTCGACATCCTCGCCGATCCGCAGGAGCGCTACGACATCTTCATGAACAACTTCACCGAGCACACCTGGTACCTGCCGGTGATCAACGAGGAGGTCACCAACCTGATGAAGACCTACGTCGAATTCCCGCCGCGCCCGCTGCAGAGCGAGGGCTACTCCGGCCCGATCACCCTGACCCAGTACCAGCGCTTCCAGAACGTCCGCGAGCAGCTCGAGCGCGAAGGCTTCAGCATCGGTCTTACCGGGGATTGACCTATGGGAGCGGGGCGCTCGACCCGAGGTCGCGCGCCCCGCATCCGCCGCGGCGCCCGCGGCCGCTTCTTCAATGTCGTCGACCTGGTCAACAA
>CAZEGY010000488.1:0-2449 GCA_964511815.1 uncultured Rhodovulum sp. | reverse complement strand
CCGAACATGCTCGTCAACGGCGCCGGCGGCATCGCCGTCGGCATGGCGACGAACATCCCGCCGCACAACCTCGGCGAGGTCGTCGACGCGACGCTGGCGCTGATCGAGAGCCCCGACCTCTCGGTCGCCGAGCTGATGGACTACGTCCAGGGACCGGACTTCCCGACCGGCGCGCTGATCCTCGGGCGCTCGGGGGTGCGCAAGGCCTACCATGAGGGCCGCGGCTCGGTGATCCTGCGGGCCAGGACCCGGATCGAGGAGGTCCGCGGCGGGCGCACGGCGATCATCGTCTCGGAAGTGCCCTACCAGGTGAACAAGTCGACGCTGGTCGAGCGCATCGCCGAGCTCGCCCGCGAGAAGCGCGTCGAGGGCATCGCCCACGTCCAGGACGAGAGCGACCGCTTCGGGGTGCGCGTCGTCGTCGAGCTCCGCCGCGACGCGACGCCCGACGTGGTGCTGAACCAGCTCTTCCGGCTGACGCCGCTGCAGACGAGCTTCGGCTGCAACATGCTGGCGCTGAACGGCGGGCGGCCCGAGCAGCTGAGCTTGCGCGACTTCCTCGTCCACTTCGTCGCCTTCCGCGAGGAGGTGGTGGCGCGGCGCACCGCCTTCGAGCTCCGCAAGGCGCGGGAGCGGGCGCACATCCTCTGCGGGCTCGCGGTCGCGGTCTCGAACGTCGACGAGGTGGTGGCGACGATCCGCTCCTCGGCCGATCCGGCCGAGGCGCGCGAGCGGCTGATGGAACGGCGCTGGCCGGCGGCGGACATCGCCCCCTACATCCGGCTGATCGACGACCCCTCGCATACCGTCAACGCGGACGGGACCTACAACCTTTCCGAGATCCAGGCGCGGGCGATCCTCGACCTGCGGCTGCAGCGGCTGACGGCGCTCGGGGTCAAGGAGGTGACCGACGAGTTGCAGGAGCTCGCCGGGCGGATCACCGACTTCCTCGACATCCTGCGCTCGCGCACCCGGATCATGGCGATCATCTCCGACGAGCTCCGCGAGGTGAAGGAGCTCTTCGCGGTGCCGCGGCGGAGCGAGATCGTCGACTGGGAGGCCGACCTCGACGACGAGGACCTGATCGAGCGCGAGGACATGGTCGTCACCGTCACGCAGGGCGGCTACATCAAGCGCACGCCGTTGTCCGAGTACCGGGCCCAGCGCCGGGGCGGCAAGGGCATCGGCGGGATGGCGACCAAGGACGAGGACTTCGTCACCACGCTCTTCGTCGCCAACACCCACACCGCGCTGCTCTTCTTCACCACCGCGGGCATGGTCTACACCCTGAAGTGCTGGCGGCTGCCGCAGGGGGCGCGCAACGCCCGCGGCAAGGCGATCGTCAACATCCTGCCGATCCCGCAGGGGGTGTCGATCGCGGCGATCATGCCGGTCGACGTGCCCGAGGCGGAGTGGGCGGAGCTGCAGATCGTGTTCGCGACCTCGGACGGCGACGTGCGGCGCAATGCCCTCGACGACTTCACCAACGTCATGAGGAACGGCAAGATCGCGATGAAGCTGCCCGAGGGCGTGCGGCTCATCGACGCGCGGATCTGCTCCGAGGGCGACGACGTGCTCCTGACCACCAAGGGCGGCCGGGCGATCCGCTTCCCGGTGCCGGACGTGCGGGTGTTCAAGGGCCGCGATTCGACCGGCGTCCGCGGCATCCGCCTCGCGGCCGGCGACGAGGTGGTGTCGATGGCGGTCATCCGCCACTTCGAGGCGACCCCCGAGGAGCGCGCCGCCTACCTGAAGATGCGCCGCGCAGTCGCCGGCGCCCCCGAGGAGGAGGTCGAGGCCGACGAGGAGGACGAGCTGGCCGAGGCCGGGTTCGTCGACCAGGCCCGCTACGCGGTGATGTCCGAGGCCGAGGACCTGCTCCTCACCGTCACCGAGCGCGGCATGGGCAAGCTCTCGTCGTCGCACGACTATCCGGTCCGCGGCCGCGGCGGGCAGGGGGTGGCGGCGATGGACCGGGCGATGCGCGGCGGGCCGCTCGTCGCGCTCTTCCCGGTCGAGCCCGACGCCGAGATCATGCTCGCGACCGACGGCGGCCAGTCGATCCGGGTGCCGGTCGGCGACATCTCCTTCCGCTCGCGCGGCGCCGGCGGCGTGCGGGTGTTCAACACCGGCCCCGGCGAGCGGGTGGTCTCGGTGGCGCCGATCGCGGAGAACGGCGAGGACGACGCCTGACCCCGGCCGGGGGGCGGCGGAGGGGGGCATCGAGCCCCCCTCCGCCGCCGGCCTTCGCCGCCCGCGCGCCGGCCCGGGGGTGGGGGCGCGGGCGGAGGGTGCGGGACGCGGCCGTTGCCGCGACAGGGTGCGCGCAGGTGCGCGCAGGGTTTTCTTTGGTGCTTTTCGGCCTGTTGGCCGAAAAGCGACTGCTCTCCAGGTTTCAAGGCCGTATGAAAGCCTCGGGGTCTTGCCCGGCGGGGATTGTTTGCGATTG
>CAZEGY010000487.1:0-2450 GCA_964511815.1 uncultured Rhodovulum sp. | reverse complement strand
ATCCGGCGACCGGCAGGCGTTCCGGCGGCGGGGGGGCCGATTGCCCGGGCGGGACCGGGCGGCTATGGAGGCGCCATGCTCGACCACGGCGACATTCCCCCGCTCCTTGCCGGCGCCCCGGACTCGACCGAGTTCCGCAAGCTCCGCAAGCGCATCGTGCGGCTGACCCGCGAGGCGCTCGACACCTACGGGATGGTGCGGGCGGGGGACCGCTGGCTCGTCTGCCTGTCGGGGGGCAAGGACAGCTACACGCTCCTCGCGGCGCTCGTCGAGCTGCGCTGGCGCGGGCTCCTGCCCGTCGACCTTCTCGCCTGCAACCTCGACCAGGGACAGCCGGGGTTCCCGGCGACGGTGCTGCCGGAGTTCCTCGCCCGCGTGGGGGTGCCGCACCGCATCGACTACCGCGACACCTATTCGGTGGTGACAGCGAAGGTGCCGGAGACCAGGACCTACTGCGCGCTCTGCTCACGGCTCCGGCGCGGCAACCTCTACCGGATCGCGCGGGAGGAGGGCTGCGCGGCGGTGGTGCTCGGCCACCATCGCGACGACATCATCGAGACCTTCCTGCTCAACCTCTTCCACGGCGGCACCCTGAAGGCGATGGCGCCGAAGCTCCTCAATGACGAGGGCGACGTCCACGTGCTGCGCCCGCTCGCCCACGTCGCCGAGGCGGACTGCGCGCGGTTCGCGAAGGCCATGCGTTATCCGATCATTCCCTGCGACCTCTGCGGCAGCCAGGACGGGCTCCAGCGTGCGGCGATCAAGCGCATGGTCGACGGGTGGGAGGCGGCGAGCCCGGGGCGGCGGCAGATCATCTTTCGCGCGCTCGGCCAGGTGAAGCCGGGCCACCTGCTCGACACCGGGCTCTTCGACTTCCGCGGGCTCTGAGCGGGCGCATTCCGCCCTTGACCTTTCGGGCCTGCGGCTGTTGAACCGCGGGGCTTTTGCACGCCAGTCTGACCGGAGCCGCTCGATGGACGACCAGAGCAGGAATCTGATCCTCGCGACCGCGCTCAGCTTCCTCGTGATCCTGGCGTGGTTCTTCTTCTTCCCGCCGGAACAGCCGCAGCCGACGACGCCGACGGCGGAGACCGCGCAGCAGGACGGCACGGCGCCGGTCCCGGGGACGGCGCCGGACGCGACCACCGCCGGCACGCCCGAGCTCGCGGCGACCGCGGGCAAGACCGTCGAGCAGGCGCTCGCGCTCACCGACCGCCTGCCGATCGAGACGGCGGCGCTCGAGGGCTCGATCGCGCTCACCGGCGGCCGCGTCGATTTCCTCGAGCTCAAGCGCTACCGCGTGACCGTCGAGCCGGAATCGCCGATCGTGACGCTCTTGCGGCCGGCGGCGGCGGACCATGCCTACTACGCCATCTACGGCTGGTCGCCGGCGGGCGACCTGCCCGCCGACCGGGTGCCGGGGCCGGCGACGCCGTGGACGGTGGAGAGCGGCACGACGCTCAGCGAGACGACCCCGGTCACCCTCGCCTGGGACAACGGCCACGGCCTCGTCTTCCGCCGGACGATCTCGGTCGACGCCAACTACATGTTCACGACGGTGCAGTCGGTCGAGAACCGCACCAGCGCCGAGGTCCGCCTCGCGCCCTACGGGATCATCGCCCGCCACGGCACGCCGCCCGACCTCAAGAACTTCTACATCCTCCACGAGGGGGCGATCGCCGTCGCCGACGGCGAGCTCCACGAGACCAAGTACAAGGCGATCGCCGGCTTCGAGCCGAACGCCGCCGAGGGCGGCGCGCTCGCCGAGACGATCGAGGTCAAGGAGAACGGCTGGATCGGCTTCACCGACCACTACTGGATGACGACGCTCGTCCCGCAGTCGGGGCAGCCGTTCACCGCGGTGACCAAGTACACCCCGGCGACCGACACCTTCCAGACCGACATGCGCCTGCCGACGATGACGGTGGCGCCGGGGGCGACGGCGGAGGCGTCGACGATGCTGTTCGCCGGGGCGAAGGTCTGGTCGCTGCTCCGCGACTACCAGGAGGAGAAGGGGATCGACCGCTTCGTCGACGCGATCGACTGGGGCTGGTTCTTCTTCCTGACCAAGCCGATCTTCCAGGCGCTCCACTTCATCCATCAGGCGATCGGCAACATGGGGTTGTCGATCATCGGGCTGACGCTGCTGATCAAGCTCATCCTCTTCCCGCTCGCCTACAAGTCCTACGTCTCGATGTCGCGGATGAAGGCGCTCCAGCCCGAGATGGAGAAGCTGAAGGAGCGGACCGGCGACGACCGCATGAAGATGCAGCAGGAGATGATGGCGCTCTACAAGCGGGAGAAGGTCAACCCCGCCGCGGGCTGCCTGCCGATCCTGTTGCAGATCCCGATCTTCTTCTCGCTCTACAAGGTGATCTTCGTCACCATCGAGCTCCGCCACGCGCCGTTCTTCGGCTGGATCCGCGACCTCTCGGCGCCGGACCCGACGA
>CAZEGY010000486.1:0-2472 GCA_964511815.1 uncultured Rhodovulum sp. | reverse complement strand
TCGAGCCGCTCCGGCAGCCGGTCGGGCGGCAGCCCGTCGGCATCGACCTCGACCGGGATCACCTCGGCGCCGGAGAGGACCAGCGACGCATGGATGTCGGGGTGCCCGGGCTCCTCGAGGGCGACGCGCCGGCCCGGCCCGAGCAGGAGCTGGATCGCGATCCACAGCGCGTTCTGCGCGCCGACGGTGACGAGGATCTCGTCGGGCCGCGCCTCGATGCCGCGCCGCGGCAGCGACCGCGCCGAGATGTACTGCACGAGCTCGGGGTCGTCGGCGGCGGCGTAGTCGCCCGCGGTCAGGGCGAAGTCGGCGCGCGACAGCGCCCGCCGCGTGCAGTCGCGCCAGGCCGCGAGGTCGAACAGCGACATGTCGGTCTGGCCATAGAGGAACGGATAGGGATAGCTCCGCCAGTCGAGCGGCTTGCGGATCCGCTTGGCGATCGAGAACCGGCGCAGCCGTCCGCCCCAGTCGAGTCCCTCCTCCTCCCCGCGCGTCGCCGCGCTGAGCCGCGCCACCGGCGCAGCCGCGGCGATCCGGTGGCCGCTGCGCTCGGCCGCCTCGAGATAGCCCTGCGACACCAGCTCCTGATAGGCGAGCGACACGGTGAGCCGCGAGACCCCGAGATACTCGGCGAGCCTCCGCGTCGAAGGCAGCTGCGCGCCCGGCAGGATGCGGCCCCCGAGAACGCCCGCGACGACCGACTCGCGCACCTGCGCCTGCAGTCCGCGATCCCGGCTGCGGTCGAGGTGGAAGATGCCCTCGGACACGGTCCGCATCGCGGCCTCCCCGAATCTGGCCTTATACGATTCCTCAATTGGAGATAATGCCGCGGGCGGCAGGGGCGTATCAAGCTCCCAACACCAGCCACCCACGGCTGCACGAGAAGACCGGCACCAGACAGCCGGCGCGCAGCGCCTACCCCCTGACCCCCCAACGGGAGAACCGGAACCGTGAAGCGATTTCTCGGGGCATACGCCCTTGCCCTTTCGACCGCCGCCTTCGTCCCTGCCGCCCACGCCAAGGAGGTCGTCGTCGGCTACCAGCAGATCGTCGGCCCGTTCCTGTCGGCGATCGCCGACGGCCGCTTCGACGCCGCGCTCGAGGACGCCGGCTACGAGCTCGAGTGGCGCCAGTTCACCTCCGGCGGCGACATCTCGACCGCGCTCGCCTCGGGCGACGTGCCGGTGGGGGTGATCGGCTCGACCGGCATCGCCGCCGCGTCCACCCGCGGCGTCGAGCTGGAGCTCTTCTGGATCCTCGACGACATCGGCCACTCGGAGCAACTCGTCGCCCGCGAAGGCTCGGGCATCGAGTCGCCGGCCGACCTCGTCGGCAAGACCGTCGGCGTGCCCTTCGTCTCCACCGCGCACTTCCACCTGCTCGTCGGCCTCGAGCAGGTCTGGGGCATCAGCCCACGCGAGGTGAGCATTCTCAACATGCAGCCGCCGCAGATCGTCGCCGCCTGGCAGCGCGGCGACATCGACGCCGCCTACGTCTGGCCGCCGGCGCTCTCCGAGATCCTGAAGTCGGGCAAGGCGGTCTCCGACTCGGCCGAGATCGGCGCGGCCAGCGTGCCGACCTTCGACGGCCTCGTCGTCGACAAGGGCTTCGCCGAGGACAACCCGGCGTTCATGGCCGCCTTCACCCAGGTGCTGGCCGACGCCTACCAGGACTATGCCGACACCGGCGCGAGCTGGACCGCGGAGAGCCCGCAGGTGACCGGCATCGTGGAGATGATCGGCGGCACCCCCGACGACGCGCTCGCGGCGCTGAAGCTCCTCGGCTACCCGACCGCGCCGGAGCAGGCGTCGGAGAAGTGGCTCGGCGGCGGCGCGGGCGGCGGCGCGGTCAAGGCGATCGCCACGAGTGCGGCCTTCCTCGCGGACCAGGGCCAGCTCGACGCGCTGCTCGACGACTACGCGCCGGTGGTGAACGCCGGCCCCGCCACCCAGATCCCCAACTGACGGAGGGCGCCATGCAGACGCTGGAAGTCCGCAACGTCGGGCTGACCTATCCCGCCATCAACGCCCACGGCCCGGTCGTGGCGCTGAAGGGGGTGAACCTGACCATCAACCAGGGCGACTTCGTCGTCGCCCTCGGCGCCTCGGGCTGCGGCAAGACCACGCTGCTCAGCCTGATGTCCGGCTTCATGTCCCCCTCAGAGGGCGAGCTCAACCTCGGCGGCCACCGCATCGACGGTCCGGGCGCCGACCGCGGCGTCGTCTTCCAGAAGCACGCGCTGCTGCCCTGGCTCTCGGTCATGGAGAACACCGAGTTCGGCCTGAAGCTCCAGGGCGTCCCCAAGGCCGAGCGCCGCGAGACCGCGGCGAAGAACCTCGCGCTCGTCGGGCTGCAGGACTTCCACAACCACATGATCTACCAGCTCTCGGGCGGCATGCAGCAGCGCGTCGGCATCGCCCGGGCGCTGACCTGCGACCCGGCGATGCTGCTCATGGACGAGCCGATGGCCGC
>CAZEGY010000485.1:0-2474 GCA_964511815.1 uncultured Rhodovulum sp. | reverse complement strand
CCCGTTCACCGGGCATCTCTTCGTGTTCCGTGGGCGGCGCGGCGACCTGGTGAAGGCGATCCGATGGGGTGACACCCGGATCAGCCCCTCCGGTTGACGGCCCCCCCTCCGGCTGGTCTATAGCGCCCATCCTCAAGCGTGCGGAGACGATCATGGCCGAGGGGAAGTTCAGCCCCCGTGTCTTTTCCGGCATCCAGCCGTCGGGCAACCTGACCCTCGGCAACTACCTCGGCGCCCTGCGGCGCTGGGTGGAGATGCAGGACACCCACCCGACGCTCTACTGCGTCGTCGACCTGCACGCGATCACCGTCTGGCAGGAGCCCGAGGCGCTGAAGAAGGCGACCCGCGAGGTCGCCGCCGCGTTCATGGCCTGCGGCCTCGACCCGGCGCGCTCGATCCTCTTCAACCAGAGCCAGGTGCCCGGCCACGCGCAACTGGCGTGGGTCTTCAACTGCGTCGCCCGGATCGGCTGGATGTACCGGATGACCCAGTTCAAGGACAAGGCCGGCAAGAACACCGAAAACTCCTCGCTCGGGCTCCTCGCCTACCCGTCCCTGATGGCCGCCGACATCCTGCTCTACCACGCCACCCACGTGCCGGTCGGCGAGGACCAGAAGCAGCACATCGAGCTCACCCGCGACATCGCCGCGAAGTTCAACCACGACTACGGCGTCGACTTCTTCCCGATGACCGAGCCGGTGATCGAGGGCGTCGCCACCCGGGTGATGAGCCTGCGCGACGGCACCAGGAAGATGTCGAAGTCCGACCCCTCGGACATGAGCCGGATCAACCTCACCGACGACGCCGACGCGATCGCCCAGAAGATCCGCAAGGCCCGCACCGACCCCGAGCCCCTGCCCGACGGCCTCGACGGGCTGGCGAACAGGGCCGAGGCGCGCAACCTCGTCAACATCTACGCCGCCCTCGCCGGCACCAGCGCCGAGGCGGTGGTGGCGGAGTACGCGGGGCAGCCGTTCTCGGCCTTCAAGCCGGCGCTCGCCGAGCTCGCCGTCGCCCATCTGTCGCCGATCACCGGCCGGATGCAGGAGCTGATGGCCGACCCGGCCGAGATCGACCGCATCCTCGCGGCGGGCGCGGACAAGGCGGCGGCGATCGCCGAGCCGATCCTCGCGAAGACATACGAGATCGTCGGGCTGGTGCGGTAGGCGGGCGCGGGCGACCCGCGCTTCCACCGGCCAGCGACGACGACGATGGAGGAGAAGACGATGCCGATCGAATCCCCCGGAATGCTCGCGCGCCTGCGGGACGCGCCGCGTCAGGTCTCGCGCCGGCTCCGCGCCGCGCGACAGCTCGCCGACCTGCGGCACGCCGTCGCGGCGGAGCGGCCGGCGGCGCCGCGCGCGACCGTCGTCGTCACCGGGCTGAGCCCGGCCGGCCTGATCTTTCCCGGCAAGGTCGACGCGGCGACGTTCCTGCCGCCCTTCGCCGCCCGCCTCGGCCGCGCCGGCGTCGCCACGACGCTCGTCGCCGACCCCGCGGAGCTTCCCGACGCGATGGCGACCGGCCCGGCGGTGCTCGTCCACGTCTACCGCGAGGTCGCGCACCGCATCGACACCCCCGAGGTGATCGCGGCGGAGCGCCGGGCCGCCGGCGTGTTCAACCGCGCGGACGCCGGCCCGATCATCGCCGACAAGGCGCTGACCCACGACCGGCTGACTGGCCACGGCGTGGCGATGCCCAGCCTCGAGCCCGACGGGCTGGTGTTCAGCAACGACCGCCAGGACAGCGGCGCCGCCGTCGCGGTGCTCGAGCGCCTCGCCGAGGCCGACGCCGGCCGCTACAACACCGCCTTCGTCGACACCCGCGTCGCCCACGAGGGGCGCACCTACTACACCAGCGTGCGCCTGGTCTGCGTCGGCGCCCGCATCCTGCACGGCTACGTGCGCGCCCGCGACGCGGCGGAAGGCTCGCCGAGCGTCCACGCCGCCGACACGCCGGTCGATCCGGGGCTGATCGAGATGCTGCAGGAGCGGCAGGTCGCGCGGCGGATGCCGGAGCTCGCCGACATCGCCGCCCGGGTGGCGGAGGCGTTCGGACCGGGCTTCTACGCCCACGACCTGCTCGTGCCCACGGACGGCGGCCCGGCGCAGCTGTGCGAGACCGGCTACAAGTTCAACGACATGACCTACGCGCGGCGGCTCGCACCGGTCGCGGAGCGGGTGCCGTCCCACCGGAGCATGTTCGAGATGCCGGAGTGGGCCGGGCGGAGCGCCGACCTGTTCCTCGACGAGTGCGCACGGCTCGGGTATTTCTGACGCCGGCGACGCCGCGACCGATCCGAAGGAGACGTCCCTTGCGGAAATTCCTGATCATCCTCGACGATACGCCGGAGATGCTGAACGCCATGCGCTACGCGGCGATCCGCGCCTCGAAGACCGGCGGCGGCGTCGAGATGCTCGCGGTGATCTCGCCCGAGGAGTTCCAGCACTTCATGGGCGTCGCCGACGTCATGC
>CAZEGY010000484.1:0-2483 GCA_964511815.1 uncultured Rhodovulum sp. | reverse complement strand
TCAGGCGCGCTGGCCGAGGAGCCGGTGGAGCTGGCCCGGGAACGCCTGGTAGATCCACGTCTCCGACAGCGCCTCGTCCTCGTGGCGGAGGAAGAGGCGCAGGTCGATCGGATCCCCGGGGCCATCGGGCGGCCCGATGTCGAGGTCGAAGGTCACCCGCCAGCGGTCGGTCGTCGCGATCGGGAAGGCGTAGACGAGGCTGAGCTCGCCGCGGCTGGCGCTGACCACCGCCTCGACGCCGCTCGAGCGGTCGAGATCCCCGAGCCCGGTGCCGTCGAGGTCGAGCACGAACTTGACGACGTTCGCCGGACGCGGCTGGCCGGGCACGCCGCCGGCGCCGATGCGGGTCGCGATGAACCTGGCGATCGGGATCGCCGGCGACTCCTTCACCCAGCTCAGCTTGTAGCTCAGGTCCCACGCGGCGCCGGCGGTCGCCGGGGCGAGCGGGTTCCAGAAGGCGGC
This sequence comes from uncultured Rhodovulum sp., assembly GCA_964511815.1. Taxonomy (GTDB): domain Bacteria; phylum Pseudomonadota; class Alphaproteobacteria; order Rhodobacterales; family Rhodobacteraceae; genus Amaricoccus. The sequence goes on along the minus strand of CAZEGY010000484.1, from coordinate 2,021 downwards.
GATGTTGTCGTGGATCTCGTCGTTCGTCGGGATCTCGACGAGCATCACCTGCCCCTCGCCCCACTCGCCACGCGGCTCGACCCAGACCGTGGCGCGCTTCTCGTAGAAGACGCCGTCGTCCTGGTACTCCTCGAAGCTGCGCTCGCGCTGGGCGAGGCCGAAGCCCTTGAGCCCGTCGGCGCGAAAGCTGTTGGTCATCACCCACGGCGGGTTGTTGAGCGGCCGCCAGATGCGCTCGCCGTTGCCGAGGTGCATCTCGAGCCCGTCGCTGTCGTGGATCTCCGGGCGCCAGTCGGGGCCGAGGAAGTGGTTGTGCTTGCCGTACCAGAACATCGAGGTCAGCGGCGCGATGCCGAGCCGCTCGACGTCGCCGCGCACGAAGATCGCGGCGTCGATGTCCTGGAAGACGCCGTCGTTGCGCGAGGTCGCCATGCGGTAGGCGCCGGTGACCCGCGGCCCCTCGAGCAGCGCGTGGATGACGATCCCCCCGGCCGGCCCCTGCTCGAGCCAGAAGCGGCTGAAGCGCGGGAACTCCTCCGGCCCGGGACCGCCCGAATCGATCGCGAGGCCGCGGGCCGACATGCCGAACTGGCCCGAGTAGCCCGAGGTGCGGAAATAGCTCGCGCCGAGCACGGCGAGCCAGTCGTTCTCCTCGGCGGGGTCCATGACGCGGAAGCCGGCGAAGCCCGCCCTGGAGAGCTGCCGCGCCGGGGAATCCTCCGGCATCTCGAAGAGGTCGGTCGAGAACATGAGCTCCCGCGCCTGGCCGTTCTCGACGACGTTGATCTGGACGGGCTCCTTGAAGTAGCGGCCCGGGAAGAAGAAGCGCACCTTCGCCGTGCCCTCCTCGCCGTGCCAGAGGCTCGCCTCGGGGCGGAAGGCGATCTGGTTGTGGGCGTCGTAGTCGATGCTCTCGAGGATGTCGAAGTCCGCCCCGAGGTCGGTCGCCGCGTAGGGCGACTGGGCGAGGCGGCGGGCCATGTCCTTGAGGACGTCGAAGGAGAACGGCACCGCCGGGCCGAAGTCGAGGGCGTCGGCGGCACGGGCGAGCCGCGGCAGCATCGGCGCCGCACCGGCGACGAGCGCGGCGGAGAGGAGGTCGCGACGGGTCGGGCGGAGAGGCATGGGGCGTGCTCCTTGGCTCGGGTCGGGGGCTCGGGTCGGGCGGCTCGGGTCGGGCGGATCGTAGCCGCCCGCCCGCGCGCCCTCAAGAACGCCATTCGGGCGAGGCGCCCGGCCGCCTTCGCGGGATTAACCCGTTAACCCCTTGATGGTTGCCGGTTTTCCGACCCCTCGCCATCCTCGCCGGCGAGGAGGACGGGATGGAACCACCGCCCGGCGGCCGCACCGGCCCCCGCATTGCCGCACGCATCGCCCCCCGCGTCGCCCTCGGCCGCGCCATCCGCGACGAGGCCGAGCACGTCGTCGCCACCCGCGGCGCCCTCGCCGAGGCCGCCGCCTGGGCGCGGGCGCGCACGCCGGGACAGAGCCCGGGCGAGCGCGCCTTCCGCGAGGCCGTCGCGGTGCGGGTGTCGCGGATGTTCGCCTTCGTCGGCAGCGCGCGCCGCCACTGACGCAGGGCGCGCGCGCGTCCCGCGGGTTTCCCGCTATCCGTGCATCGCGCTTGACGCAGGTCGCCTCTGCGGCGAAAGGAGGGAGCCAGAGTCTCCCGAGGTGCCCGATGTCCCTGCCGGCTGCCTACGCCATCCTCTTCGCCTCGATCGTCTTCGAGATCATCGGCACGTCGGCGCTCCTCGCCAGCGCGACCTTCACCAGGCTGGTGCCGAGCATCGTCGTCGCGGTCTGCTACGCCTGCGCGATCTTCGGCCTCGCGGTCACCTTCCGCACCATCCCGATGGGGATCGCCTACGCGATCTGGTCGGGGCTCGGGATCGTGCTGATCTCGACGGTCGGCTGGGTGATCTTCGGCCAGCGCCTCGACCTGCCGGCGATCCTCGGCCTCGGCCTGATCGTCGCGGGCGTGGTGGTCGTCAACCTGTCGGACTCGGTCGGCCACTGAG
>CAZEGY010000483.1:0-2490 GCA_964511815.1 uncultured Rhodovulum sp. | reverse complement strand
CTAGGTCCGCGCCGCCCGGCACCCGGCCTGTCCGCAGCCTCCCCCCGGGCGGCGGGCGGGCCGGGCTCAATCCCCTTCCGACATGGAGCAACGACATGGATATCGAGACGCTGCGGCGTTCGGTGCGCGGCGCCGTCATCGCCGCGGACGAGGCGGGCTACGACGCCGCCCGCGACGGCCTTCTCTTCAACCGCCGCGGCCCCGACCGGCGGCCGGCGGTGATCGTCCGCGCCACGGGCGTCGAGGACGTGCGGGCCGCGGTCCGCTTCGCCGCGGCCCACGGGCTCCGGGTCTCGCCGCGGTGCAGCGGCCACAACTGGTCGGGCATCGCCGTGCAGGAGGGCGTCGTCGTCGATCTCGCGGCGATGGACCGCGTCGTCGTCGACGCCGCCGCCCGCCGCGCCGAGGCCGGCCCGGGCGTGACCAACCGGGCGCTCGCCGCGACCCTCGGCGCCTGGGGCCTCGCCTTTCCGGTCGGGCACTGCGGCACGGTGGCGATCGGCGGCTATCTCCTCGGCGGCGGCTTCGGGTGGAACTCGGGGAGCTGGGGCCTCGGCTGCCACAACGTCGAGAGCGTCGAGGTCGTGCTCGCCGACGGCTCGGTGCGGCGCGCGAGCGCGGTCGAGAACCCCGACGTCTTCTGGGCGGTGCGGGGCGGCGGTCCGGCGTTCTTCGGCATCGTCACCCGCTACCGCCTGCGCCTCCAGCCGCTGCCGCGGGTGATGAAGGCGGCGCTCTTCACCTATCCGCTCGCGCGCATGGCCGAGGTCGAGGCGTGGATGGGCGAGCTCGCCCTCTCGGCGCCGCGCACCCTCGAGGTCTCGACGACGATGACGACGGCCCCGGCGCCGATCGCGGCCAAGGTGGCGATGACCGCCGCCACGGTCTTCGCCGACGACGAGGCGGAGGCCGACGCGATCCTCGCCGCTGTCGCCGCGATCGCGCCGGCCGGCGTCCTCGACCGGCTCGGGCCGATGCCGGTGTCGTTCGCGATGCTCGACGACCTCACCGCCGCGACGTATCCGGCCGGGAAGCGCAGCGCCGTCGACTGCTTCTGGGCGGCGTCGCCGGGGACGCCCCTCTTCGGGACCGTCGCCGAGCGGGTGGCGACCGCGCCCGTCGCCCACGCCCACGCGCTGGCGCTCGTGCTGCCGCCGCCGCCGGGGCCGCTGCCCGACGCCGCCTTCTCGATGGCGGGTGCGGTCTACGCCGGGGTCCACGCGGTCTGGGACGACCCGGCCGACGACGCCGCCGGGGTCGCGTGGCTGCGCGAGACCGCCGACGCGGTGGCCGGGCACGCCATCGGGCACTACGTCGGCGAGGCCGACCACGACCGCCCGGGGCGGCTCGAGGCGTGCTACGCGCCGGCGGCGTGGGAGCGGCTGGCGGCGCTCCGGTGCCGCCACGACCCGGCGGGGATGTTCGACCGGACCGGCGGTGCGGGCGCGATGCTGCGGGCCGCGGGCTGACCGCTCCCGCCCGTGCCGCCGTTTTGCCCGTGGCAGGCGGCGGCGATCCTGTGCTAACGGCACGCGGATCGGAGGGCGCGGCGATGGATCTGTTTGCGGAGGTCAAGGGGCGGGTGCTGGCGGCGGTGGCGCGGCTGGTGTCCGAGGGGCGGCTGCCCGAGGGGCTCGACCTCGCCGGCGTGACGGTCGAGCCGCCGCGCGACCCGGGCCACGGCGACATGGCGACGAACGCCGCGATGGTCCTCGCCCGGCCGGCGAAGATGAGCCCGCGCGACATCGCCGAGGCGCTGGCCGCGATCCTCGCGGACGAGGAGGGCATCGTCGCCGCCGAGGTGGCGGGGCCGGGCTTTCTCAACCTCCGCGTCGATCCGGCGCGGTGGTTCGGGGTCGTCCCGGCGGTGCTCCAGGCGGGGACGGACTTCGGGCGCTCGGGCCTCGGGGCGGGGCGCAAGGTCAACGTCGAGTTCGTCTCGGCCAACCCCACCGGGCCGATGCACGTCGGGCACACGCGGGGCGCGGTCTTCGGCGACGCGCTTGCCGGGCTGCTCGACTTCGCCGGGTACGCGGTGACGCGGGAGTACTACATCAACGACGGCGGGGCGCAGGTCGACGTGCTGGCGCGGTCGGCCTACGAGCGCTATCGCGAGGCCTGCGGGCTGGAGCCGGCGATCGCCGAGGGGCTTTACCCCGGGGACTACCTGATCCCGGTCGGGGAGGCGCTGAAGGCGAAGTACGGCGACAGCCTGCTCGACAAGGGCGAGCAGTACTGGCTGGCCGAGGTGCGGGAGTTCGCGACCGAGGCGATGATGGCGATGATCCGGGAGGATCTCGCGATGCTCGGCGTCGAGATGGACGTGTTCTTCAGCGAGAAGTCGCTCTACGGGACCGGGCGGATCGAGGCGGCGCTCGCCAGGCTCGCCGCCGACGGGCTGATCTACGAGGGGACGCTCGAGCCGCCGAAGGGCAAGCTGCCCGAGGACTGGGAGGCGCGGGAGCAGACGCTGTTCCGCTCGACCGCCTA
>CAZEGY010000482.1:0-2495 GCA_964511815.1 uncultured Rhodovulum sp. | reverse complement strand
CCAGCCAGCAGGCCGAGCTCGCGAGCCTGATGCAGGCGTGGTTCGGCCGCACCCTCTCGCCCTTCCGCCAGGACTTCACCGCCCTCGTCGGCCAGGCCGGCGAGCAGGCCGGCGGCATCTACGAGGCCGACTACCGCGACTTCAACCGCGAGACCTACGCCAGAGGCCGCCAGACCTTCGACGCCACCTACGCCGCCTTCAAGAAGCTGCTCCTCGCCGCCTGGCGCCGCGACGAGCTGGAAGCCGCCGCCGCGCCCGCCCCCGAAAAGGAGACCGCCTGATGGCCCGCCGCCGCCTGACCCTCGGGGATACCCTCGACGTTCCGCGCGCGGAACATGCGCCCGCCTCCCCCTCCCCTTCTCCGTCCCATGGCCTCTCGCTCAGCCCGACCGCCCCGATCGCCCGCGTCGCGGCCGAGGCCGCCGGCGCCGCCGCGCTCCAGGATCTCGCCGACAGCATCGCCCGCGCCCGCGACAGCGGCCGCATGGTCCTCGACCTCCCCCTCGACGCCATCGCCGCCGACCACCTGACCCGCGACCGCCTGCCCCCCGGCAATGCCGACATGGACGCCGAGACCGGCGCGCTGCGCGAGTCGATCCGCCTCCACGGCCAGCGCACGCCCGTGGAGGTGACGCCGCTGGTCAGCGACGGCCGGGAGGAGGGCGCCCTTCCCTACGGCCTCATCTCCGGCTGGCGCCGCCTGCAGGCGCTGAAGGCCCTCCACGCCGAGACCGCCGACCCGCGCTTCGCCACCGTCCAGGCCCTCGTCCGCCGCCCGGAGACCGCCGCCGACGCCTACGTCACCATGGTCGAGGAGAACGAGATCCGCCTCGGGCTCAGCCACTACGAGCGCGCCCGCGTCGCCGCCCTCGCCGCCGCCCGTGGCGTCTTCCCCTCCGAGGACGCCGCGCTGCGCGCCCTCTTCGCCACCGCGAGCCGCCCGAAGCGCTCGCGCATCCGCGCCTTCCTCGACATCTTCCACGCCCTCGACCACGCCTTGCGCTTCCCCGCCCATCTCCCCGAACGCCTCGGCCTCGCCCTCGTCGAGCGCCTGCGCACGGGCGAGCCCGGCGTCGAGCGCGCCCGCATCGCCGCCGCCCTCGAAGCCGCCGCCCCCGACACGCCGGAGGCCGAGCTCGCCGCCCTGACCGCCCTCCTCGCGGCCCCGAAGCCCGCCCCCACCGTCGAGACCCTCGCCCCCGGACTCGCCCTCGAGACCCGCCTCAAGGGCCGCACCCTGACCCTGAAGCTCACCGGCGAGGCCGTCTCCCCGACGCTCGCCGCCGACATCCGCGCCCTCCTCGACCGCCTGCCGGCGAAGCCCTGATCGCCGATCCCGCGACTCGGAGGACGACGACCCCTCCGACCCGTTGCCGCGGCGGCCGGAGCGCCGCCCGCACCGGACCAGGGTCTGGTGCATGCGATGTACATGGAATGTACATGCGATGTACAAGGCCCGGACCGGCCTCCGGACCCTTCGAAAGAAATCCGTTCCGCGCGCGGAACGGTCGCCGCGGCGCCGGGTCGAAGCGCCACGGCGAGGAGGTGGCGGGGAGGGCAGGGGCTTGCCCTGCGCGGCGTCCCATGGTTTCTGTCCCCCGCCGGAGAGGTGGCCGAGTGGTCGAAGGCGCACGCCTGGAAAGTGTGTAGGCGGGAAACCGTCTCGAGGGTTCGAATCCCTCTCTCTCCGCCACGACGAGGTCGATCCCATGGAGGCCATGGGCGGGGCGGTGGTTCAGTCGATGCGTGAAGGGTGAGTATGATGGCCAGTGCCGGATCCCTGCCCAATGTCTTCGTCGTCGGGGATGCAAAGTGCGGGACGACCAGCCTCCACCGGATATTCGAACTGACTCCGGGTATCGGCACGGCGCGTACCCGCAAGGAGCTGCACTGGTTCTCGGCTCCCGAGCTCGTCGCCGCCACCAACGGCCCCGGGGACGCCGAGATCCCGCGCGCGATCATCCACACGGAGGCCGAGTATCGGGCCGAGTTCGCCCATCTCCCCCCGGGCCTGCCCGTCATCGCCGACGTCTCGCCGAGCTACCTGCGGAACCCCGAGGCCGCCCGCCGGCTGCACGCCTTCGCCCCCGAGGCGCGGATCGTCATCCTCCTGCGCGAACCGGCGGCGAAGGTCTTCTCGCAGTACGTCCACCTCTGGACGGCAGGTCGCGAGACGCTGCCCTTCGAGGAAGCCTTCGACCTGAGCGCCGAGCGTCGGGAAGCCGGTTTCTCCGACATGTTCGACTACGACGGGGGCGGCTATTACGCCGCGCCCGTGGCGCGCTACCTCGACCTCTTCGGCCCCGAACGGGTCATGGTGGTGATCTTCGAGGACATGATCCGCGACATGGGCCTGGTGCGCGGCCGGCTCGAGAAGTTCCTCGGCGTGCCGCTGCCGGCAACGGATCTGCCGCAGACCAATGCCGGAGGCCGGGCCAAGTCGCCGCTCGTCGCCGCGCTCCTCGGAAGCGAGCGGCTGAAGGGGGTCTTGCGGA
>CAZEGY010000481.1:0-2499 GCA_964511815.1 uncultured Rhodovulum sp. | reverse complement strand
CCGTAGATCACGCCGAAGTTGATCGCCTTGGCCTGGCGGCGGACATGGCTCGGCATTCCCTCGATCGGGACGCCGAACATCTCCGAGGCGGTCATCGCGTGGATGTCGAGGCCGTCGCGGAACGCCTGCTTCAGCGCCTCGATCTCGGCCATGTGGGCGAGGATACGGAGCTCGATCTGCGAGTAGTCGAGCGACAGGAGGACGTTGCCTTCCTCGGCGACGAAGGCCTCGCGGATGCGGCGGCCCTCGTCGGTGCGGACCGGGATGTTCTGGAGGTTGGGGTCGGTCGAGGCGAGGCGCCCGGTCGCGGCGCCGGCGATCTGGTACGAGGTGTGGACGCGCCCCGTTTCGGGGTTGATCGCGTCCTGGAGGGTGTCGGTGTAGGTCGACTTGAGCTTCGACAGCATCCGCCAGTCGAGGACGCGGGCCGGGAGGTCGTGGCCCTGCGCCGCCAGCTCCTCGAGCACGTCGGCGCCGGTGCCCCAGGCGCCGGCCTTGCCGCGCCTGCCGCCCTGGAGGCTCATGCGCTCGAAGAGGATCTCGCCGAGCTGCTTCGGCGAGCCGACGTTGAACTTCTCGCCGGCGAGGGTCTGGATCTCGTCCTCGAGCGCCGCCATGCGCTGGGCGAAGTCGCCCGAGAGCCGCGAGAGGGCGGCACGGTCGACCTTGACGCCCTCGGCCTCCATCGCGGCGAGGACGGGGACGAGCGGGCGCTCCATCGTCTCGTAGACGCGGGCGACGCGCGAGAACGGGAGCCGCGGCTTCAGCGCCAGCCACAGGCGGAGGACGACCTCGGCCTGCTCGCCGAGGACGGGCGCGGCCTCCTCGGGGGAGAGCTGGGCAAAGCGGCGGGCGGCCTTGCCGCTGCCGAGGATCGCCTTCACCGACGCCGGGACGTGGCCGAGGTAGTTCTCCGAGAGGTAGTCGATCGAGTAGGCGTGCTGCGCGGCGTAGAGCGCGTAGGCGACGAGCATGGTGTCGTCGATCGGTGCGAGCCGGATGCCGTGGCGGGCGAGGAGCTTGGCCGTGCCCTTGACGTTGTGGCCGATCTTGAGGGTCGCGGGATCTTCGAGGACGGGCCGCAGGATCGCGAGCGCCTCGGCGGGCGCGAGCTGGCCGGGGACGGCCTCGTCGAAGAGGCCGCCCTCGCCGGCGACGTGGGCGAGGGGGAGGTAGGCGACCTCGCAGGCGTCGGTCGCGAGGGCGATGGCGACGGGCTCGGCGCGCATCTCGTCGGCGCCCGCGGTCTCGACGGCGAGCGCGACGCGGCCGCGCTCGGTGATGCGGGCGACGAGCGCGGCGAGGGTGGCGGCGTCGCGGACGAGCGCGGTCTTGGACGGGTCGATCGGCGGGAGGGCGACGGGCTCGCGCGCGGCCTTCGCCGCCGGGCCGGAGCGGGCCTCGGCGATGGGCGCGATCACCGGCGCGTCGACGCCGAGCTTGGTCGCGACCCGGGTCGAGAGGCCGCGGAACTCCATGTCGGAGAGCCAGGGCAGCAACGTCCCGGGATCGGGGTCGCGGAGCTCGAGCGCGTCGAGGGCGTCCTCGAGCGGCACGTCCCGGCGGAGGGTGACGAGGTCGCGCGAGACGCGGATGCGGTCGGCGTGGGTGAGCAGCGTCTCGCGGCGCTTCGGCTGCCTGATCTCGCTCGCGCGGGCGAGGAGGGTGTCGAGGTCGCCGTACTCGGTGATGAGCTGGGCGGCGGTCTTGATGCCGATGCCGGGGGCGCCGGGGACGTTGTCGACCGAGTCGCCGGCGAGGGCTTGGACGTCGATGACGCGGTCGGGGCCGACGCCGAACTTCTCGACGACCTCGTCGGGGCCGATCGCCTTGTTCTTCAGGGTGTCGAACATGACGATCCCCGGGGCGACGAGCTGCATCAGGTCCTTGTCGGCGGAGACGATGGTGACGCGGCCGCCGGCCTTCACCGCCTCGACGGCGTAGGTCGCGATGATGTCGTCGGCCTCGAAGCCCGCCATCTCGATGCAGGGGAGGTTGAAGGCGCGGGTCGCATCGCGGATCAGGCGGAACTGCGGCACGAGGTCGTCGGGGGCCGGCGGGCGGTTCTGCTTGTACTCGGGGTAGAGCTCGTTGCGGAAGGTGACCTCGGACTTGTCGAAGACGACGGCGACGTGGGTCGGGGCGTCCTCCCCCTTCGTCTCCTGGAGCATCTTCCAGACCATGTTCGAGAAGCCGGCGACCGCGCCGATCGGCAGGCCGTCGGACTTGCGGGTCAGCGGCGGCAGGGCGTGGTAGGCGCGGAAGATGAAGCCCGAGCCGTCGATCAGGTGCAGGTGGCTGCCGGGTCCGAAGCTCACGGGGCGCATCTCCCTACCGGGGGTGAGGGTCAGGGGGAGGTTCTAGGGCGCCGGGTCCGGTGGTGGCAAGGGCGGCAGGCCGGGCGCGGCAGTCACCGGGCGGTCATGGGGGCGGTCATGTGGGCAGTCAGGGGGCGGTGCCGCCGGCACGGGGCGGGTTCCGCGGGAGGGCCTCGTGGCG
>CAZEGY010000480.1:0-2505 GCA_964511815.1 uncultured Rhodovulum sp. | reverse complement strand
CCGACGCCCGACAGGAGCCCCGCATGAAGACCGTCCTCGTCCTGTTCGACTCGCTCAACCGCCACATGCTCGGGCCCTACGGCGGGACGAAGGTGCCGACCCCGAACTTCGACCGGCTGGCCGCGCGCACCCGCGTCCACGACCGCCACTACGTCGGCTCGATGCCGTGCATGCCGGCGCGGCGCGACCTGATGACCGGGCGGCTGAGCTTCCTGCACCGGAGCTGGGGGCCGCTCGAGCCCTTCGACAACGCCTTCCCCGAGCAGCTGCGGGCGGCGGGCGTGCATTCCCATCTGGTGACCGACCACTACCACTACTGGGAGGACGGCGGCGCCACCTACCACAACCGCTACACCACCTTCGACTTCGTCCGCGGGCAGGAGAGCGATCCGTGGAAGGCGGTGGTGCGGCCGCCGTGGGAGAGACTGCGGGAGAAGTACCACGCCGCCCAGGTCGAGAGCGACGGCCGGATCTCCAAGTACGGGCCGTACATGATCAACCGCGAGTACATCCGCGCGGAGAAGGACTTCCCCTCGGTGCAGGTCTTCGCCGGGGCGCTCGAGTTCCTCGAGACCAACCGCGACGCCGACGACTGGTTCCTCCAGGTCGAGACCTTCGACCCCCACGAGCCCTTCCATGCCCCCGAGCGCTTCAAGGAGCCGTTCCGCACCGGCTGGAACGGCCCGATCCGCGACTGGCCGCGCTACGGCCGGGTCGACGAGCTGCCCGAGGAGGCCGACGAGCTCCGCGCCAACTATTGCGCGCTCGTGGCGCTCTGCGACGACCTCCTCGGCCGCATCCTCGACGAGTTCGACGCCCACGACATGTGGAAGGACACCGCGCTGGTCGTCACCACCGACCACGGCTTCCTGCTCGGCGAGCACGACTTCTGGGCGAAGAACCGGATGACGATGTACGAGGAGATCGTCCATATCCCGCTCTTCGTCCACGACCCGCGCGACCCGCGGGCCGAGCGCGTCGAGCGGCTGACCCAGTCGATCGACATCGCCCCGACGATCCTCGACCTCCACGGGCTGACGCCGCCGCCGGAGGTACAGGGCACCTCGCTGCTGCGCGACAACGACCGCGAGGCGGTGATCTTCGGCTACTTCGGCGGGGCGGTGAACGTCACCGACGGGCGGACGAGCTACCACCGCTATCCGGCCGATCTCGCGGGCCAGGAGATCTACCAGTACACGCTGATGCCGACGCACATCACCGCGCGCTTCACCCCGGAGGAGCTGCGCGACGCCACCCTCGCCCCGCCCTTCGGATGGACGAAGCAGGTGCCGCTTCTCCGGGTGCCGGTGACCGAGCGGTCGCCGATGTACCACAACTACGGTCCCGGGTGCCTGCTCGAGGACGAGACCCGGCTCTACGATCTCGTCGCCGACCCCGGCCAGCGGACGCCGCTCGCCGACCCGGCGCGCGAGGCGCGGATGCAGGCGGCGGTGGCGGCGCTGATGCAGGCCGCCGAGGCGCCGCCGGAGGCGTTCGAGCGGCTCGGCCTCGCCGCCGGCTGATCCCGCCCGCGATTTCCGGCTGGCCATCCCGTCCGACTCGCTCCATACTCGCAACGAAAATTGCGAGCGAGTCTCAGGTGAAAAAAGCGGTGGCGCCCGCCGACTACGAAGAGCTCATCCGGGTCATTCACGAGCGATACGACACGATGAGCCGGGGGTACCAGTCGATCGCGCTGTACCTGACGCAGAATCCCAACGACGTCGCGGTGCGGTCGGTCAACGCCATCGCCGAGCGCTGCGGCGTGCACGCCTCGAGTTTCGTGCGCTTCGCCCAGGCCCTCGGCTACACCGGCTTCAAGGACCTCCAGCGGCTGTTCCAGAAGCGGCTGTCGACGGCGGCGCCGGGCTTCGAGGCCCGGGTGAAGGCGCTCGAGGGCGAGCTCGGCGCCCGCGACGATCACACCGGCCACGGGCTTCTCCGCAATCTCGTCGCCCGCGACGTCGCCTCGCTCCAGGCCCTCCTGAGCGACATCTCCCCGGACGACATGGCGCGCGCGGCGGCGTTCCTCGAGAACGCCGACGCCGTCTACCTGATCGGGCAGCTCCGCTCGGCGCCGGTCGTCGACCTCTTGCGCTATGTCCTGACCATGCTCGGCAAGCGCTGCGTCCTCCTCGATCCGAGCGGCGGTCTCGCGACGCACATGGCCCGGACGATCGGCCCGGGCGACGTCCTCGTGGCGGTCTCCTTCCGCTTCTACGCGACCGAGGTCGTCAACGTCGTCGAGAGCGTTTCGGCCCGGGGGAACACCATCATCGCGATCACCGACAGCACGCTCTCGCCGCTGGCGAAGAACGCCGACGTGGTCTTTGCCGTGCCGGAGCACGAGTACACCTTCTCGCGGTCGCTCGCCGCCCCGATGTGCCTCGCGCAGGCGCTCACCGTCGCGCTCGCCGCCCGCCTCCAGAACGACCCCGACGACCCGCGCATCCCGACGGTGACCGGGCAGTAGCGCGCCTCCGCAAGACCGTCCGCGCCCGCGCC
>CAZEGY010000479.1:0-2506 GCA_964511815.1 uncultured Rhodovulum sp. | reverse complement strand
GGAAGTTCCTCGACATGGGCCAGAAGTCCCTCGTCGCCTGACCCTTCCGCCGCGCACCACCGTCGCGCGCACGCCCCCCAGTTTCCGGTTTACTTACCCCGCGTCCGGCCGCACACTCGCCGGGCAGGAGCGGCGTCGTGGGGACCCCGCTCCCGACCGGCCTCCATCGCACGAGGCGACGCGCCGCAGGCCCGGAACGCCGCCGCCCGCGTCTCGGGTCTCGTCAGGGAAACCGGGCGCGCGTTTGGGGAAATGCCATGGCGACCATCACGGGCACCGCCGCCGACGACTCGCTCGTCGGGACCGCGGCGGACGACGTCATCTGCGGACTGGCCGGCAACGACACGCTCCACGGCGGCGCCGGGCGCGACACCCTCAACGGCGGCGCCGGCGACGACGCGCTCTACGGCGGCGGTCATCGCGACCATTTCGACGGCGGCGCGGGCTTCGACCTCTTCTTCGTCTCCGACCCGGTGGCGGTGAACGCCAACCTCGCCACCGGCCTCGTCACCTACATCGGCCAGAGCTGGCCCGCGGAGACGATGGTGTCGATCGAAGGCCTCGTCGGTGGCGCCTTCGCCGACGTGCTGACCGGCAACGCCGGCGACAACCACCTCGAGGGCCGGGCCGGCGACGACACCCTCGTCGGCGGCGGCGGCGACGACACGCTCCTCGGCGGCCAGGGCGGGGACAGCCTCTCCGGCGGGGCGGGCGACGACAGCCTCGTCGGCGCCGAGAGCTGGGACCCCGGACCGTCGGGCGACACCCTCGACGGTGGCGGCGGCTTCGACGTCACCAGCTACGCGCCGTTCACCGACGACCTCGACATCGACCTCGCGGCGGGCACCGCCCGCCGCGCCGGGGCCGACGCCGACGCCGCCTACGACCGGCTGACCGGCATCGAGGGCGTCACCGGCGGCTCGGGCGACGACCTCGTCACCGGCAGCGGCGGCGCGAACTACCTCGCCGGCGGCGCCGGCGACGACACGCTGATCGGTGGCGGCGGCCGCGACACCCTCGCCGGCGGCGACGGCAACGACCTGCTCTGGGGCGGCGGCGGCAACGACGTCCTCGACGGCGGCGCCGGGTTCGACATCGCCGTCTATCGCGAGAACACCGGCCCGGTGCGCATCGACCTCGGCATCAGGACCGCGAGCTTCCCGGGAACCGGCTGGCAGTCCGAGTACCTCGCCGCCATCGAGGGCGCGGAGACCGGCAGCGGCGACGACACCCTCGTCGGCGACTGGGCCGACAACGCCTTCACCGCCGGCGCCGGCCGCGACCGCCTCCTCGGCGGCGCCGGCAACGACACCCTCGACGGCGGCGCCGGCGTCGACACGATCGACGGCGGCGCGGACTTCGACACGGCGAGCTTCGCCTCGATCGCGGCGGCGACGACGGTGAACCTCGCGACCGGGCGGTCGTGGGCGACCGCCAACCCCGGCCCCAAGGACATCCTCCGCTCGATCGAGGCCGCGATCGGCGGCTCGGGCGACGATCGCCTGATCGGCACGGCAGAGGCCAACCGCCTCGACGGCGGCGCCGGCGACGACACGATCGAGGCCGGCGCCGGCTGGGACACCCTCGTCGGCGGCCTTGGCGACGACAACCTGCGCGGCGGCGCCGGCTGGGACGAGTTCGTCGTCGACCCCGCCGACGGCCGGTCGCACGTCGTCGGGGACGCGCTCGTCGACGACGGCACGGACGTCTTCGACGGCGGCGCCGGCTTCGACACGCTGATCGTGCGCCGCGCCGGTTTCGTCGATCCCAGCCTTCCGGACTGGTACGGCGGGTTCTCCTACTACGTCAGCGCGGCGATCAACCTGTCCACCGGCCTCTTCAAGCTGTCGCACGCCGCCACGACCGACCTCCTCTTCGCGATCGAGAACGTCACCACCGCCGACGGCGACGACACCATCGTCGGCAGCGCCGCCGCCAACCGGATCGATGCCGGCGACGGCGCCAACCGGGTGTGGGCCGGCGCCGGCGACGACACGATCCTCGGCGGATCGGCGACCTGGAAGGACGAGGGCATCTCCAGCGCCACCGGCGACATGCTCGACGGCGGCGCCGGCAACGACGCCATCTACGGCAACGGCGCCCACGACCAGTTCTACTACGGCATCGGCTGGGGCGTGTCGCCCGGAACCGACACGCTCGTCGGGGGGTCGGGCGACGACAGCCTCTACTCCTCCTCGGCCAACGTCGAGATGAGCGGCGGCACCGGGGCGGACGACTTCTACCTGACCGACGAGCCGGTCTACTACGACTACCGCGGCGACGGCATCGCCCTCTACCCCGCCATGACGATCACCGATTTCAGCACGGACGAAGGCGACCGGATCTTCTTCGCCCTGGTCGAGAGCGGCGCGGACGTGGCGTTCGTCGGCGAGGCCGCGGGCGCGGACCTCGCGCTCCACGAGGCGGGCTACGCCCGGGAGGGCGACGACACGGTGGTGCGGATCCGCATGGACCAGACCGACAACCCGCCCGGAGAGTTCGCCGT
>CAZEGY010000478.1:0-2512 GCA_964511815.1 uncultured Rhodovulum sp. | reverse complement strand
CGGCCACCATTCGTCGCCCACTCCGAGAAGGCGCGGATGTCGTCGAGGCTGACCGAGCGATCGTCCTCGAAGCGCAGCATGTTCTCGAGCACGACCTTGAGGGCTGCCGGCAACCGGCCGAAATCGCCGAGCCCGGCCGCCTCGGCCGCTTCTATCGAGTAGTAGGCGTAGCTGCGCCCTCCGACCTCGAGGGTCCTGCGGGTCTGGGCGGTGTCGCTTCCAACGAAAACTGTCATGGTGGCTCCCCGGGGCGCGCGGTATGCGGCTGCGTCGACAACAAGGTTAAGCCCGATCGGCGGGGGCTCGCAAGCGCGGCACCGACCGTTCGGCATACCGTCGCATACCAAGTTGCGCCTGCGAACGCAAGGGCTCGCGGCGCGTCCGCCCTCCCGGTCGGGATCCGGGCGGGCCCCGCCGCAAAGGCGCGCCGGATTCGGCAGGCCGGACAGACTCTTGCCATGTCACGAGAATGTCACGAAACTGTCGTATGGCTACCGTCCGCGCGGTGGGTGCCGTGCTGCCCTCGCGAAGGATACCCGATGATGACCGCCAACCGCGTCGCCGCGCTCGCGGCCGCCGCGGCGCTTCTCGCCGCGAGCCCCGCCGGGGCGCAGGCACGAAGCCAGATCCGCGTCGTCGGCTCGTCGACGGTCTTTCCCTACAGCCAGGCGGTGGCCGAGCAGTTCGCCGGGCTGACCGGCGCCCGCGCGCCGGTGGTCGAGGCGACGGGCACCGGCGGCGGGCTGAAGATCTTCTGCGGCGGCGTCGGCACCCGCTTCGCCGACGTCGTCGGCGCGTCGCGGCCGATGGTCCGTTCCGAGTACGACGACTGCCGCACCCACGGCGTCGCCTCGATCACCGAGATACTCCTCGGCTACGACGGCCTCTCCATCGCCCACGCCCGCGGCGCCCCCGACATGGACCTGTCGGCGCCCGAGCTCTTCGCGGCGCTCGCCGCCGAAGTCGAGGTCGACGGCGAGATCGTCGCGAACCCCTTCCGGCGCTGGAGCGAGATCGACCCGGCACTCCCCGACATGGCGATCACCGTCTTCGGCCCGCCGCCGACCTCGGGCACCCGCGACGCCTTCGTCGAGCTCGTGATGCACACGGGCTGCACCGCCTTTCCGGCGATCGCGGCGCTGGCCGCCGCCCCACGCCGGACGGTCTGCTCGCGGATGCGCCAGGACGGCCCGTTCATCGAGGCGGGCGAGAACGACAACATCGTCGTCCAGCGCCTGCTCGCCGACCCGACCGCGCTCGGGATCTTCGGCTTCCCGTTTCTCTACGAGAATTCGGACCGGCTGAAGGCCGCGAAGGTCGACGGGGTGTTGCCGACCGTCGACACCATCGCCTCGGGCGCCTACGCGGTCTCGCGGCCGCTCTTCGTCTATGTCAAGAATGCCCACCGCGGCGTCATCCCCGGCCTCGACGACTTCCTCGCGGAGTTCGTCTCGGAGGATGCGCTCGGGCCGGACGGCTACCTGCCCGAGCGGGGCCTGATCCCGCTGCCGCTGCCCGAGCGGGAGCGGACCCGCGCCGAGCTCGCCGCCGGCACGACGATGACCCGCTTCCCCTAGGGGCGGCCCGAGGAGCCAGAAGGCGTGATCGGCTATCTCTTCCTCGTCCTCGCGCTCTGCGCCGTCGCCGCCTTCGTGGTCGGCGAGCGCACGGCGCGGGGCTTTCTCCATCGCGGCGCGGTGCTGCACTCGCTGCCGAGCTATCACGGCGCCTTCGTGGCGATCTGGGTCGGGGTGCCGGCGCTCGTCCTCGTCGTCGTCTGGCTGCTCTTCCAGGGGAGCGCCATCGATGCGCTCCTCGTCCGCAGCCTGCCCGCGGGCATGACCGCCGGCCTCGGCGCCGACCGGATCGACCTCGTCCTCGCCGAGATCCACAACGTCGCCGCCGGCCTCGTCTTCCGCGAGCCGACCCCCGAGATCGCCGAGGCCGCCGACCGGCTCCGGCGCTGGACCGGCCTCGCCGACCTCGCGCTCTTCGTCGCCGCGCTCGCCGCCATGCTCCTCCTGCTCTTCGTCGCCCGCGCCCGGCTCGCGCCCCGCTTCCGGGCCCGGCAGAGCGTCGAGAGGGCGCTCTCGGGCTTCATGGTCGCGAGCTCGCTCGTCGCCATCGCCACCACCGCCGGCATCGTCGCGTCGCTCCTCTACGAGGCCTCGGCCTTCTTCCGCATGGTGCCGCCGCAGGAGTTCTTCCTCGGGCTCCGCTGGGAGCCGCAGATCGCCATCCGCCCCGACCAGATCGCTGGCTCGGGCGCCTTCGGCGCGGTGCCGGTCTTTCTCGGCACGCTCCTCATAGCCACGATCGCCATGCTCGTCGCCGTGCCGATCGGGCTCTTCACCGCGATCTACCTCGTCGAGTACGCCTCCGAGCGCGTCCGCCTGGTGGTGAAGCCGCTGCTCGAGATCCTCGCCGGCGTCCCGACCGTCGTCTACGGCTTCTTCGCCGTCCTCGTCGTCGCGCCGGCGCTGCGCCAGGCGGGCGGGCTCGTCGGCCTCCC